>VSOD01000265.1 GCA_009774655.1 Lachnospiraceae bacterium | reverse complement strand
CGTATTTACTTGTCACGATGTACAGAATTTCTCCTTTCCTTCTACAATTTTGAATCGAACATATGTTAGATTACTTTTTTGATTACCTTTTACTTTTAGACAACAAAAAAACCCTGAATAATCAAGGTTTTCTTAAAGCTGCTGACGGGAATCGGACCCGTGACCTCCGCACTACCAATGCGACGCACTACCGACTGTGCTACAGCAGCATGTCCGCGGTGAGCACTTCTGCAATCACCGTCTCATAGTATAGCACAGATATTTCGACCTTGTCAAGCATTGCATGCGCACAAATTATCGAAAATTTACATACTGAATTCCAAATCCAGAATTTCGTTCTGAAAAGGACCGCCGACAAACATCGTCACTGGTTGATCTCGTCATCTTGCCGCACAACGCTGACATGTGAAATTCCTTTGATCCTGGACAATTTTCTTTGGATGGATCCGCTTTCGCTCCCGGCCTTCCTCATGAGCTTATCCGAAACCTCATAAATATACTCGCTTACCTGCTCTTTCGCCGACGCATTGTGCACCCGCAGCAACGCCCGTCCAGCAAAAAGTTCTTCCATCTTATCTTCGATCTCTTCCTGTGCCTCACTGCTGCCGTTGATGATGATCAAAATCCTCTCATTGTTCCGCACCAGCCCGAACAGGAGCAAAAATACAAAAATAACCCCGGATCCGATCGCCGCAATGATATAATCGGAGACACCGCAGCAGATTCCTACTGCGATCGCCCAGAAAATATAGGCCGTATCCCGTGGATCCTTGATCGCCGTCCGGAACCGGACGATCGACAGCGCTCCAACCATACCGAGCGACAGTGCGATATTATTGCCGATCACGTTCATGACCAGTGTCGAGATCAGTGTCAGCATCACAAGAGACACGTTAAACCGTTCACTGTAGACGGCCCCGGAATGAGATGCCCGGTATGAAAGATAGATCAGACAGGCTATGATACCCGCTGCCGCAAAATTCAACAGTACCTCCTGCAGTGTCAGGCTCTTCGTTGTATTCACAAGGCTCTCGTACAATAATTCTTTCATCTTATGCTCCTCTTTCTCTCTTTCCTTTTTCTCTCTTTTCTCCCTTTTAAGGCAGCTTCCCGTTCTTCCTTTTCCTCATTCCTAATATATCCGCACTTTATTTCAAGGTCATTCTGCCCCTGCAGTACTTGCTGTTCGATGTCGGCATTCCCTGACAGCGGTTCAGCTCATTTTTGATATAGGTAAAAAGGAATCCGTTGAACTTGACTTCCATCGTATTCCCCATGCCACCGCCGACAGGATACAACATCATGTTTTTGTCAAAAATATCATAGCTGCTCTCCCCGGAACGCAGCCCGGTGTCGAAGGTCACGCGGGTCTCATTGTGCTCCAGGCAGTAGGCGTATCTGTCATATTCGACCACGCATTTCGGCCGGTAGCATTTCTGCGTCATGAGCAGATACAGATGCAGCGCCAGTTCTTCTTCATGCTCCCGCAGAAATCCGTATTCCCCGCGGATCATACATGCCGCTTCCTCCCTGTCCAAAAGAATGGACCGCTTCCTCTGGGTCGTCCCGTTCTTTTCCTTTAATTCCAGTTTCACCGTCTCATCCGACGGGTCATAGATGCGGAGCCGTATTTTACGACGCTCCTGACAGCCGCTGATCTTTTCCTCATAATCCGTGTCAAAAGGGGTATCGAAATACAGAGAACGCACTCTGTAGCCTTCCCCCCGCCCGCCGTTGTGCGGATCGCTGCGCATGAGCGGCGACAGTCTTCTTTTTAACCCGGAGATCTCATAGGGGCTGACAATATATTTTAATTCTTTTCTGCTCACGTCAAACATCAGGTGTTTTCCCTTCCGATCGCCCGCCTCAGCTTCGTCTTGATCCGCTGCAGCGCATTGTCCGTCGATTTATCGTCTCTGCCCAGCACCTTGGCGATCTGCTGATAGCTCATCCCGGTCAGGTACAGATCAAGCACCTGCTTCTCGAACCCGCTCAGCTCCCGTTCGATCGTCTGTTCTAATTGTATCACGTTCTCCCGGTCAATGACAACATCCTCCGGGTTTGTCCCCGCAACGTCAGAGAGCACGTTGACCAGCGACTCCTCTTCCTCTCCGTCCCGGTTCGTACCCGCACTGCCGTAAAGGGACACATAGGTGTTCAGCGGGATGTGCTTCTGCCGCTTGGACGCCTGTACCGCCGTGTACATCTGCCGTGACACGCACAGATCGGCAAACGTAAGGAAACTGGCATCCCGTCCGCTGTCATAATCCCGCAGCGCCTTAAAAAGCCCGATCATCCCCTCCTGGATCAGATCGTCGCCGTCGGCCCCCAGAATATACATGGATCTGGCCTTTCTGCGGACCAGATTTTTATACTTGTTCATAAGATATTCCGTGATGCGCTCCTCACCGTCCCGAAGCCGCACGATCAGCTCTTCATCACTGTAACTGCCATACTCTCTTTCCATAAAAATATATGCGCTACTCCTCTTTTGACTCAACCGGCCGGTCAGATGCCGTTCCGTTCACGTCAATCGCCTGCTCTTCCGGCACACTTCCATTCACACCGTCTGTCTGCCCGTCCAACGTGCTTCCATTCACACCGCCTGTCTGCCCGTCCAACATGCTTCCATCCACGCTGTTTCCCGACACCACCAAAGGCTGCGCTGTACCTTTTTCCTCATAGAACTGCACCAGCTCTGCCGCAAAATGCTCCGCTATGATCTGATAACCGGCATGGTTTCCGTGCACGCCGTCGGGTACATACTCCGCTACTACATTCGCGTCATGGGAATCCAGAATATTGGAGTTATACAGATCAATAACATGATAATTGTATTCCTTCGCCAGCGCGATGATCACGTCCACAAACTTCTGCTGGGGCAAAAGGTAATCCCGTTCGCTCATCAGATAGTCCTGCAGCACGTTGGGCAGCGGCGTGGCAAAAAAGACTTCCGCGGACGGATATTTTTCTTTCAGTCCCTTCATCAGTTCATTCAGATCACCGCAGAAGGTGCGGTAGGCCCGCTCCTCCAGATTACCGAACTCCTTGTCCGACGCGCAGAACCCGTCATTGGTGCCGCCCATAACAATGATGACATCCGCATCTTCCGGAATCTCCTGATAGCGGTCCACATAAGCGTCCGCCCAATATCTGCCGATGGAAGAACCGCCGATTCCCAGGTTATAAACCTCCTGTGCACCGAGCAGCGCCTGCATTCTGGCCGGATAGGCATACTGTTCATAGCCTTCCTCCTCTTCCAGGTTGGCAGCCGCCGTAATGCTGTCGCCCAGACAGGCGATCTTCATCTGGGAAAAGTCTTTCTTATTCTCTGCAATCCGCTCCCGGTCGGCCTGATTGACTTCCAGCGTCTCCTCCAGAGACGAACGCAGCAGTCTGCGCGCCGCAAGAGACATCATCTCCTCCTGCTCATAAATTTGCCGCCACTCATCGAAAATACTGCTGTTCGTCATCGTACCGTCGTAATAGTTGACCTCTCCGTTGCCGGAAACCGTACCGCCCATATTCGGCAGGCCGCCCAAATAAGAACTCAGGTTACCGGAGACCGTCCCATTGCCGGATACGGTGTCATTACCGGATACTGTGGCATTACCGGAAACCGTAATGCCGGGAATCAGACCTCCGCCCGGCAGAACACCGTTGCCCGACACCGTGCCATCACCGGATACCATGCCATTTCCGGATACCGTACCGTTGCCGGATACCGTATCACTGCCAGGCACCGTATCGTTGGCAGACACCGTACCGGAAATCTGCGTCTCACTGTTTTGTATCTTCGCGATAAAACGTTCCAGTTCCTCCTTGTCCTCCGCCAGCTCCAGTATTTCCTTCTGCATCTCGGATACACGATTCTGCGCCTCTTCATTCCTTGCCATCACCTGTGCCAGCTCCAGCTCTTCCTGTTCTCTGGCCAGCTGTCTGTTCGTATCATACACATCGTAGGCTTTTAACCCGACAGCCGCCGCCAGAACCGCTGTCAGCATAAAGATAAGCACCAGCAAAATTTCATTCAATTTTTTCATCTTTTTTCTTCATCACTTTTCATTTTCAACACACCCTGTACGCGGATCCCGCCTTTATCCCAACCGCTGCCGCACGATCTCATAGGCCAGCACGCCAGCCGCCACCGAAGCGTTGAGGGAATCAATATCGCCCCGCATGGGAATAGAGGCCGTAAAATCGCACTTCTCCTTCACCAGTCTGCCCACGCCGTCTCCTTCGCTGCCGATCACCAGCCCGATGGGGCCTTTCAGATCCAGATCGTACATCCGTGTGCCCGCCATATCCGCACACACAAACCACAGCCCCTCTTTCTTCAATGTGTCGATCGTCTGTCCCAGATTCGTCACCCGGGCTACCGGCGTATAGTTCAGCGCTCCGGCGGACGCCTTCGCCACCGTCGCCGTCAGTCCCACCGCGCGGTTTTTGGGGATGATCACCCCATGCGCCCCCGCCAGATTAGCCGTACGGATAATCGCTCCCAGATTATGCGGATCCTCAATGCCGTCCAGCAGAAAAAGGAAAGGCGCCTCTCCCTTCTCCTTCGCCGCAGACAGAATATCCTCCACCTCCGCATAGGCGTAAGCCGCCGCACAGGCGATCACGCCCTGATGCTTCCCCGTCTCGGAAAGCTGATCCAGCCGCTCCTTCGCCACATACCGGATCAGGCTGCCATGTTTGGCCGCCTCCCGCTTGATCGTCAGGATCGGTCCGTCCTTACAGCCGTCCAGCACATACAGTTTGTCTATTGTCCTGCCGGAGCGGAAAGCCTCGATCACGGCGTTTCGCCCCTCTATCGTAAAACGCTCCGTCTCGTCTTTTTTCTGAAAATCTCTATTGTTCATGCTGTTATGATCGCCTCTCTCTCCCGTTAAATCCCCATCCCCGTCCGGGCAATGGCCTCCCGGATCAGATACAGCATCCTCTCCTGCCTGCCCTGCAGATACAGATAACCGCACAACGCCTCCATCCCGGTAGCCTTGCGGTACTCGATGATGGAAGCATTCTTTGCCGCAGTGTAGGATTTGGCGTTGCGCCCTCTGTGATAGACTGCCGTCTCCTCCTGCGTCAATTCGCTCTCCAGCGCATCGATCATTCTCGCCTGCACTCTGGCATTCACGTAAGACACCGCCTTCCTGTGCAGTTTGTTTGGGGAGCTGTTGCCCCGCTCCACCACGATCGTGCGGATCACCAGATCATAAATGGCATCCCCGATATAAGCCAGCGTCAACGGGGAGTACGTTCTGATATCCTGCGGCTTACAGTCGAATTCCCGCCTGATGGCCTCCTGGATCGTTATGCTCTCTTCCATTTCACACCCTCGCGCGTATCCTCCAGTATGATACCCTGTGCCGCCAGCGTGTCCCGGATCTCATCCGCCCGTGCAAAATCTCTGGCCTTTCTCGCCGCCTGTCTCTCCTGAATCAGTTCTTCGATCCGGTCGTCCAGAATCTCTTCCTTTTTATCGACGATCAGCCCGCAGATATCGGACAGCAGCACGATTTCCTCCTTCACCGCCTGCACAAAAGCCCTGCCGGCCTCTTCCGACACATGGGTGTTGGCAAATTTCACCAGATCAAAAATAGCTGAAATGGCGTCCGCCGTATTAAAATCATCGTCCATCGCTTCGTCAAACTGCGTGATGAATCCTTTGGCTTCCTCCGCCAGCTTCTGCTCCGCCTCCGTCATCTCCCCGTCTTTTGCATTTTTCAGCAGGAAATTCAGGTTGGACACACAGGTCACAATCCGTTCGAGGCCGTTCTTTGCCGCCTCCATCAATTCCGCACTGAAATTCAGCGGACTCCTGTAATGAGCCGACAACATGAAAAACCGCAGCACCTGCAGATCATACTTCTCGCTGATGTCCCTGACCGTGAAGAAATTCCCCTCTGACTTGGACATCTTCTTATTATCAATGTT
>VSOD01000264.1 GCA_009774655.1 Lachnospiraceae bacterium | reverse complement strand
TGCAAAAGGCTCTTGCCCTCGATCACCAGCACATACTCTCCCCGCGGTTCCTCCTTTTCATACAGCGAAAGGGCTCCTTCTAAATTTAACTGCTCCTGAATAATCTCGATAACTCTCTCTAACATTTCTCTGCTCTCCTTTTCCCCGTTAATAAAATAGTTTGACATTCAAAGTATATTCTCTGTTACTATGTTTGTCAACCTTAATTTTACGGGTTTTCTGCATTTTGTCAATTCACTTTGTTAATAAATGTTGATAAATCTCTCTTTTTGGCACTCCGCGGTCCTTTGCTACCTGCTTCATGGCGCTTTTTTCATCCAAACCCGTCTCTGTGTAGTATGCCATGTGCTCCTCAATGCTCATACTGAGCCACGATTCCCGCACCTCCTCCCGCTTCTGCAAAAGGCTCTTGCCCTCGATCACCAGCACATACTCTCCCCGCGGTTCCTCCTTTTCATACAGCGAAAGGGCTCCCTCGATCGTAGTCGGCAGCACCGTCTCGAACTTCTTCGTTAATTCCCGGCAAAGCGTCAGCCGCCGGTTTCCCAACGCCTCTGCCAGTTCCCCCAGCGTCCGCACCAGATGATGCGGTGCCTCATATAGTATGATCGTCCTCGATTCTTCCTTTAACTCCTCCAGAATCGCCGCTTTCTCCTTCTTGTCCGCCGGCAGAAAAGCCTCGAAACAAAACCTGCGCGTACTGAGTCCCGACAGCGTGAGCGCCGTGATGCAGGCCGCCGCTCCCGGAAGAGAAGTCACCGCGATCCCGGCCTCATGGCATTTCGCCACCAGCACTTCCCCCGGATCCGAGATCCCCGGCGTTCCCGCGTCCGTGACAAGCGCCACATTCTTTCCCTGCTGCATCTGCGCCACAAGATAGTCTGCCTTTTCTACTTTATTATATTCATGGTAGCTGGTCATAGAAGTCTTAATTTCAAAATGATTGAGCAGTTTGATACTGTTGCGTGTATCCTCCGCCGCGATCAGATCCACCTCCCGCAGCGTTTCCACCACCCGCGGCGTCATGTCCCCCAGATTCCCGATGGGAGTCGCACACAAATATAACATTCCCGTCATCTTCCTTCCTCCTGCAGTCTTCTCTTGTTCTGCTGCTGCCTCCGTCGCATCCTCTGCCATACCGCACCGATACCTCTATATGCTGCTATTGCGCTGTAACCGCCTGCTGCCCTGTCGATGCATCCGGATCTGTATCTGTCGGCTGCCCTGCTATACCTTCCGGCACCGTCCCTGCTGTCTTATCCTGCGGCGTTTCTTCCTGCGGTACTTGTTCCTGCTGTCCTGCCGTCTCTTCCTGCGGTACTTGTTCCTGCTGTCCTGCCGTCTCTTCCTGTGTCGCTTCTCCCTGCTGTCCTGCCGTCTCTTCCGCCGCTGCTTCCTGCTTCTTAGTCTCCTTCTCCGTCTCCCACTGCTGCCGTTCCGCCTCAGCCTCCTCGTCCGTCAAAAGGGAATCCCGCTGGTACTTCACCGCCGCATTCCACAGGATCCACTCGTCATACCCCGCATCATAGGCCCCTTTGATCTGTGCCCGTATCTGCTGCGGGCCATAGCTGATATGTCCCGGCACCCAGCTGGCCGTAAAACTTTGCAGCCACGCACGTACATGCGCGCGGTTTTCCTCCGGAAGCGCCTCCAGCTCCTGTACGGAAGCAGAACACGCCCCGTAGATCGTATGATAGGGATCCGCATCCGGCACCGCGATCCCATATGAGCCGTTTCTGTAATGAGAAGGATAGATCATCGGACAGATATAATCCAGGTATTCCGCCATTTTCACATAATCCTGCCCCACGATCTGCTGATCCGTCTCATTCTCGATCACCGTACCGAACACATCCGCCGCCACATACACCCCCAGCGGCCTTAACTTCTCATAGATATACTGCGTAAATTCCGTTATGATATCAATCTTACCGACCGTCTCAGCCTCCGGCCCGTAATCCACTTCATCCGCTTTTACATCCGTAGAAAACCGGATATAGTCAAACTGCACCTCGTCAAAGCCGACCGCCGCCGCTTCCGACGCGATCTCCGCCAGATAATCCCAGACCCCTCTCTCATACGGATTCACCCACGCAAGGCCGCTCTTATCCCGGAAAACAGCTCCTTCCTTCGTATGCACTGCCCATTCCGGCTTCTGTTCCGCCAGATACGGATCCCTGAACGCCACGATGCGGGCGATCAGATAAATATTCTTCTCTTTGCATTTTGTCACCAGAGCCTCAATATCCGATATATAATTTACGCTGGCCCCGATCTCCAGCACCTGCTCCGACTGCATATCATAAGTCACTTTGCCCTCATCGTTTTTGATATCAATGACAACAGCATTTAACTCCGTCTGATCCACCAGTTCGATCAACTCGTCCATCCTGGCGATCCCCGCCACCGGACCGCTCACATAGATCCCTTTGACCTTAACGGGCTCCCTGCGCGGCGTCTCCGCCCCTTCTGCCCCTTCTGCTGCAGCTGCGCCGCCTTCTTCTCCCCCTGACGCCAACGCATTACCGCTGACACCATTTTCTATCGTCTCCGCATCTTTGTCTTCCGCTCCCTCAGCCTTAGAACCAGATACTGTTGCATCCTCCGTACTGCCGCCGGCCTCTGTCCCGTTCACACTCTCCTCTGCCGTATCTTCCGAACCGCCGCCGGTCTCCGCGTCTCCTCCGATCACGGTATCAGCCAGCGCCTCCTCCTGCCCATTGCCACATCCACAGCACATAAAGCAGACTGCCAGCGCCACCGCCACAAAATCTTTCCGCACATATCTTCTACCGCTTTTCATAGCTTCTCCCTGATCCGATCCCTCGAACCTTTCTCCTCTGTTTATCTGTTTATCCACCGATAATATATCTTTTTAAGATACAGGCAGTTCAAAAGCGCAAAGCCTCCCGCTCTTTAATAACCATATATCTCATAAATCTCCTCCATATAGACCCCGGGTTCCCGATACACGATCAGCGGCCTTTCCACCGTCATCCGCGGTTTTCCGCCCCGGTTCGCCTCAATCAACACCATATTCGGCTCCTTGTCCACAAACGGATGCACCAGCTGCATCCGCTTCGGTTCCAGCCTGTACGCCCGCAAAAGCACCATGATCTCCGCCAGCCGAAACGGCCTGTGCACCATGAAAAAATTCCCGCCCGGGCGAAGCAGTCTCGCCGCCTGCGCGATCACATCCTCCAGCGTACACAGGATCTCATGCCGCGCGATCGCCTTCGCATCCTCCGGGTTGGTCAGTCCATGCTGCGCCGTCATATATGGCGGGTTACTGGTAATAACGTCAAAAGAAGCAGCGTCAAACAGACTCCCTGCCTCTTTAATATCCCCAGTCACTATTGAAATCTTCTCCTGCAGACCATTCAGACGCACACTGCGCCTTGCCATATCCGCACTGTCCTCCTGAATCTCCAGCCCCGTCAGATGCGCCGCTTTCGTCTTCGCCTCCAACAGAATCGGAATAATCCCGGTTCCCGTGCCCAGATCCAACACCCTGGCGTCGTCCTTAACTCTGGCAAATCCGGACAACAGCACCGCATCCATACCGAAACAGAAACGGTGCGTATCCTGAATGATCCGATAACCGTTGCGCTCCAGATCATCAATCCTTTCATGTTCCTTCAGAAAAACTCCATTCTCCGACACCATACTCATTCCTTACATTTTACTGTACTTCACTGCATTTCACCCGGAACGCACTTAAGCCGTCCGCCTTAATTGTCATCCAGCTTCGACTTCGAAGCGTCCTGCTTCTCCAGCTTCTCCAGTTCCTTAAGTTCCGCCTCATTGACATCCATCTTGCGGTTCTTGCCGTGCCGCCTTTTAAAACGAAGCTGATCCACCCGGTACTCCTGGATCTCCTTCTCGTCATCCACATTCACGACCACTTTTACAAGCTGGCGCAGCACATTCACACTGTGGACTTCCCCCTTATGCCCGTCATCCGTGGTCACGAAATCCCCCACATTCGGTAGCCTCCGGTTCAATTCCTCGTAAGTCTCTTCCTCATTTTTCAGACAGCACATCAGACGCCCGCAGACACCCGATATCTTGGTCGGATTCAGCGAAAGATTCTGCTCTTTCGCCATCTTGATGGACACCGGCGCAAACTCCGACAAATGCGTGTGACAGCACAAAGGTCTGCCGCAGATACCGATGCCGCCCAGAATCTTTGTCTCATCCCTGACACCGATCTGCCGCAGCTCGATCCTTGTCTTGAAAACAGACGCCAGATCCTTCACCAGCTCACGGAAATCGATCCGTCCGTCCGCCGTAAAATAGAACAACACCTTGTTATTGTCAAACGTATACTCCGCATCGATCAGTTTCATCTGCAGATTATGTTTCCTGATCTTCTCCAGACAGATCTTAAAGGCTTCTTTTTCTTTCAGCTTATTGGCCGCTTCCTGTTCGTCATCCTTCGGCGTAGCGATGCGCAGCACCGATTTGAGCGGCTGTACTACCTTGTCATCCTGCTCCTCCTTCGGCTCGCCCACCACTGTACCGTACTCGATGCCCCGCGCCGTCTCCACGATCACATGATCGTTTCGCTTAACATTCAATTTGCCCGGAGCAAAATAGTATATCTTGCCGGCGGTACGAAACCGCACGCCTATCACTCGTATCATAATCTATCAACCTCCATTTGTAGATTCCCGCATACCGCGGGCCAAACTGCCTAATTCTCCTGAATCGCCAGAAGCAGCAGTTCCATCGTCAGATCAAAATTGACATTGGCCTCCAGCCTCTTCTTTGCACTCTGCAGCGCATTCACGATCGTCTCTATCCCTTCATAAGTGCTTCTGTCCGACACCCGCATGATCTGTTGAATCTCTTCCTTGAAGACCAGACTGTTCACATCCTTGGTAGCCTTGAAAAAGAGCACGTCCCGATACCAGGCCATCAAAATATCCAGATAATCATTGACATCGAATTTATACTCGGAAATCTTCTTAATCGCCTTGACGATCTCGTGAATCTCCATATCATTGATGTTTTTGACCAAAGAGATCGCCTCGTCCTTGACTTTCTCAAACTCCTCACTGCTGGCCAGAAGTTTTGCCTTGCCGATATTGCCTCTGGCAAAAGCCACACAGATATTGGCTTTATAATCCGGCACCCCCAGCTGCTCCATCAAATATTTCTTCACCAGCGCATCCGACACCGGCTTCATATTCAGCACCACACATCTGCTGAGCACCGTAGGAAGCAGCGCCTCCACATTGGTCGTCAAAATCACAATCACCGCGTACTCCGGCGGCTCCTCCAGCGTTTTAAGGAGCGCATTCTGCGCCTGCGGCGTCATTTTCTCCCCTTCATTGACAATATAAATCTTGCGCGGACTGCTGTAAGGCTTGATCACAATATCGTTATTGATCTGTGCCCGGATATCCTCCACCCCTATCGTATTGGGCTTCTCATGACTGATATAAATGATATCCGGCTGGTTATTGCTCAGCGCCTGTTTGCAGGAATGACACTCCCCGCAGGGTTCCGCCTCTTTCTTCTCGCACTGCAACGCCATCGCAAAAACTCTCGCTATGAATTCCTTGCCGGCATTCCGCTCCCCATTGATGATATACGCATGCGAAACCTTGTTCATGGCGATCGCATTCTGTAAATGTTCTTTCAGCTGTTCCTGTCCTACTATATCCGTAAATTTAGCCATCTATAACCCCACCCGCTTTATCTTCTCAACTGTACCTGTCTCTTTGTTCCCCTGTTTTTCGTCCCTTAACCGGACAGCGATGCTTCCGGCCATATCCCGTGTTTTTTGATTTGCTACTGACTGCGTTCCTGCAGTATCCTTACGTGAAAATATCCAGCAGCAATCCTCGTATTTCCCCGATCTTACTTAAAATAGCCAGATTGTCCTGCTCGTCTTTTACCAGTTCCTGTGCCAGCTGATCCAGATTTTCATCAATCAGACGGATGATACCGTATACCC
>VSOD01000263.1 GCA_009774655.1 Lachnospiraceae bacterium | reverse complement strand
GGAGATAAATTAGCAATAGATGTCATTGCATTGTCAGCGGTACACATAGAATTTCTAGCCTCGTATCCGTCGGCATAGCAATCAAAGTCATAAAATCCGACGGAAGTGTCTGTAACTCCTATGTTTTCAAATTCGAATTCAAAATAGATGAGCTTATTATTATCACCAGCCTCTATAAACATATTATCGTCTATATAGTCGCCGCATGAAAGATATGATAATCTAATTTTTTGGGTCTCAAGTACATCACCAACGTAAAAAATATTGTTTGGTTTGTCGTTATTTTCGTCTGAGGTTTCTATCTTTTCTTCCTTTATTCCTTCGGGACTATCTTCTTAGTTTCATAAATAATCTCCTTTCTCTAGTATTTCAGCATGGCGGTGCTGATAGGGAGATTATATCAGAAGAGAGAGACAGGATACAAGTCGATTGAATATTTTTGGAGTAGAGGGAGGTGAGAGAGTGAAAGAATTAAAGCCAACATCTGTCATAATGAGCATTATTGCATCTGTGATTACCGTGCTTTTGTGTAAACACTTTATTGGATAGCCACACAAAAAATATGTAATTAATGACGTGATAACAGCAACTATCGCTGGAACAAAAATATCGCTAATAAAGCATTGAATCCTGTATTCTCTGTAGAATCGGCCTTGCGTTGTAATTTCACAATGTAAAGATGAAAAATCTAAATTTGCAGTAACTGTTTTTAAATAACCTTTACTTTCAAGAGATTCCATAGCACATAATATTTCGTCACCTGAATAGGGATAGAAATCTTTGGCCTCATAGTTTGCTTTTTTAGGTAGTTTAGATAGTTTCTTTAAAACGAATCTTTCTATTTTTTGTAACATAGGATTCTCCTTTGTGCTTGATAAGGAAATTATACCAAAGGCTGAGGCTAAAATGCAACATATGTTGGCAGAGAGGGGGTGAGAGAGATAACGGTATTTGATTTAGTAAAGCATCTGGAATTAGATAACTTTTGCGATCTGATATTTGGGGCTGTGAATGATATCGGCACGCAGGAAGGACTTAAGGCAGCCCTACAGACAGAGATAACTAAAGAGGAACTGCAGCGGATCAATGCTGCAGCCCTGCGGGAAGCAGATGAATTCAGATCGATGTGCCGGCCGATTATTTCTTACTATGAAAGTCTTCGACTTTCACAGCATGGATGGCCATGCGGCCCGCCCGACGGCAGGCTGAGCATGATGTAAGTTTACTTGGAAAAGTATTGCGATCCATACACGGAAGTACATATTTCAATGGATGAAATAAAAGTCACCTCGATTGAGTGTGGGATACCAGTAAAAGCAAAAGACGGCTAACTATAAATGATTAGCCGCCAGAGTTTCTAAACAGGATTGTAAGGGTGAATCTTATCGAGTCTTGATAACGCAGAACCAAGAGACGGTTCTTTTAAAAAATTCTGATATTCAGACTGGGAAACACCATGATATTGATACATAGCACCATTATGGAATTGTACTTCCATCGTATTATTTTCCCATCCTATGTTTGCAATCCTGCTTGAACTTACTGAGTGTCTTTGCATGGGGATTTTCTCCTTTCTTCTGTACTCGGGTATGCCAGTACCCTGTAGTTTGATTATAAAAGAGGAAGGGTGGAGATGCAAGGAAGTATCAAGGAATGAGGAAACAAGTACAACCAGTAAGGCATAGTATTTGACAGAAAGGTGGTGGTCTGGTGCAGGAATTTGATATGGAAGTAACAGATGAACGCTTTAATTACATGAAGAATCTGCTGGTCATGCTGTATGCAGACCAGATCGGAATGGATGTCAAGAGTATCAGCGTAAAACCAGCAGATAAAGAGCCGGCGTAAGCCGAGTATAAGGATGCGTTGGGTAAAGTCGACGGTGCATTCAGCCTGGAACTGCTGAAACAGGCGCCATTCCCGGATGACCTGGTAACACTGGGTGAAGATGGGATAAGACAGATCTGGCATGATGCTAAGGAAATGGGTAATTTAGAATATTTGGAGTAGTAAAAAGTTTATACTACTGTAAAATCAGCCTGGCCGCCGGAAAAGGCTGCTGCGGTGGAACCGAAGTCGATGCTCTGGTCGATGGCCAGATCTGCCGCCGGGTCGATGCCGTTTTTCTTTAAGATGTATTCGAATACCATTTCCGGCATACCGCCAGTCTGCCCCAGCATGAGGAACCTGTTTTCCACATCGTGCAATTTCTCCCTGGAAGCCACGATTCTGTATGGAGCATGGTAGATTTCCGTCTTTTCCACCAGCCCCAGGTCAAGCAGATGCTCCATGTAGGCAGCGAACTTCTTCCTGTGCATGGGATACCCCATAGCTTTCAGGCTCTCCGCCAGGAATTTTACAGAGGTAAAACCTGTCTCGTCCTTCTTAAGAAGCCGGATCGTCTCTATCATCATGGTGAGCTTCGGATTTTCCTTATCGGCTTTGAAATCGCAGGCCGCCAGATTGCCGAGACCGTGTTTCAAATAGATGTCAACATTTCCGTCTTTGTCTACAATGACTTTTTCTACGAGTACCTCGATGTCCGTCCGGGTCAGATTTTTTTGCTCCAGCACTTCATCCAGAATATCCAGTGCGGTTTGAAGGCCCGGTTTGGTTGCCACAGCGGGGATATGAGGCTCCTTCGTCAAATCTTGCAGTGTTTTTTCAATGGCAGAGATACGCTCCATCTTTTCTGTCTGTAGAGAGGCGTATGTTTCATTGATAATTTCAGACATTCCCGGATTTGCCGTGAGTTCCTGTACCTTTTGGGTAATCAGTGTTTTCAGCTCTTTCTTGATTCTTTCCAGCTCGTTTACCAGTCTCTGCCGGCCGTCGTCTGCGGAGTAAGTGGGAGTCTTTAAGTTTGACAGGTCGAAATTCTGTATGATGTCTGCCAGAGAGTCACGGCAAAGGGTGAGATATTTAACCAAAGTGTCCGTCAGGGTTTCTTCTGTCACCAGATGGGCATGTTCACAAAACTGCTTCCCCTTTTTGTTGTAGGTGCCGCACACATAATATTTCCCACGGTTCGGGCGGTTGATTGCGGTCAGCTTCATGCCGCAGTCTTTACAGTACAGACACCCGGAAAAAAGATTGACATGTTTTCTCTGGCCCCGGTACTGGCTGTGATGGCGGCTGTCTTTCACCTCATAGAGAAGTTTCATGGTATCGTCATCAAATATTTTCGGGTGGTGGTTGGGGAAAACATATTGCCGGTCTCTGGAAATCTTTTTATCTTTGCCGTTGATGGTCATTCTTTCTCTTTTGTGGGTTCGCAGTACCCCGTTATGATAATCGTTAAAGAGCGTATCTTTTACCATGCCGTAGCTCCACATATGGGTGACTTTCCGGTGATAGGGCAGGCCCAGGGCCTCGTAGCGTTCCTTTTGCAGCATGGTAGGCGTGGGGACGCCCCGGTCTGAAAGTATTTCCGCAATTTTTCGTATGCCGTTTCCTTCCAGATAGAGGTCTTTTTCAAGGTTCAGGATAGCGGCGGCTTCTTCATCAATTAAAACCATCTGCTTATTCAGCGGGTGTCTTGTGTAACCGAATGGGGGAGCACATTTTAAAGTGCCGTTTTCCTGCTCCATTTTCTTGATTCGTTTTACCTTCCGGCTTGTGTTCTTCACATGGCGCTCATTATCCCATGTTTTGATTCCGATAATATCATCATCAGAGTAGAGGGAATCATAATTGTCATCAATCAGGATGACACGCTTTCCCTGTTCTTCCATTTCTTCGAGAAAAAGCAGTACCTTCGCATTGTGCCGTCCGATTCGTGAAAGGTCTTTCGCCACGATTACATCTATGGAGCCGAGATTCGCCATCATGTTCTGAAACTGGGGACGGTTGAAGGAATAACCGGAAATGCCGTCGTCCTCATAGATATGGCGCACGATCATGTTGTTTTCTTCTGCGTATTTCCGGATAATCAGTTTCTGGTTTTCGATAGAGGAATAATTTCTCTTGTTATCGTCTCTGGAGAGGCGGACATAACCGTCTATCATTGTGGGAGTATGAATTGCTGTCATCATAAAAATCGTCCTTTTGATTTTGTTTACTATACCTGCATTTTTAATGCAGGCTGGGTAATTGTGTTGTTGGCTGTTAATGAAAATGATTGCGGACTACATCCTGCAGTCCCTGTTCCATTGTCTGGTCGCCCTCTATTATGGTAACGACAAGATAACCCTGTCTGCTGAGAGCTTCCTTTTTCCCAGCGATTTCAGAAAGATCGGAATCCTTTTTTTGAAGTAAGTAGCAAACCTCCTTTTGCCTTCCTATGACAATCACCTCAAATTCCTGCTTCATATTTATTGTATGAGAAGGCAGGCTTATCCTATCCATAAATCCATGCAATTTCCACTGGCGGGAAAACGGTAATCGAATACTTGAAATGATGCAGATGGACGCATATAATTATAGCTGTTAAAAATTAGAGAAGGAGCGGGTCGGAATGTAAAAAAGGAGCATTGGGAGAATAAAAGGAAGGGAGAAAGGGATGGCAGATGAAGCGATTGTTTTTACTGGAAGATGATTTAAGTTTGATCAACGGGTTGTCCTTTGCCTTAAAAAAAGAGGGATATGAAATAGATGTTGCCCGTACTACACTGGAAGCTGATACCTTATGGGTAAATGATAAATATGATTTACTCATTCTGGATGTATCGCTTCCCGATGGTTCCGGCTTTGATTTCTGCAGAAAGATACGTCTTACTTCAAAAGTGCCTGTCATATTTCTGACTGCTGCCGATGAAGAAACAGATATTATTATGGGGCTTGATATTGGGGGCGACGATTATATAACAAAGCCGTTCAAACTGGCAGTATTTATGTCAAGGATTAACGCATTACTCCGCAGGAGTGAAAATTTCAATACCGCTGCTACAGAGTTGAACTCAGGTGGTATAAGCGTAAGACTTCTAAAGGGCGAGGTTTATAAACGAGGGAAACTGCTTGACCTGACTGCGGGTGAATATAAATTGTTATGTCTGTTCATGGAAAACCCTGACCGGATCCTTTCCACGGATCAGATTTTAGGAAAGCTATGGGATTGCAGCGAGAATTATATAGATAATAGTTCTCTTACCGTTTATATCCGCAGACTTCGCACAAAAATCGAGGACAATCCGGGAGAGCCAAAAAGGATTATTACCGTTCGCGGCATGGGCTACAAATGGAATACGGTAGACTGGAGTGTAGAATGAAAATATTTGTGAACCGAAAGATTCAATTTCTGTTTGTTGGTATTTTATTCTGCGTTCTGGGTTTTGTACTGATTGCAGTGGCATTAGTGAGCCTCAATGTTAAGAACGTGGCGGATTATATCATAGTAAGCGGCGTGTGTATGGGGGCTGTCATATTGCTGCTTTGCTACAGGTATTTCAGGGAGCAGCATAAAATCATGGAAAATGCCATATCGCAGATTACAGAATATGTAGCCGGTAACAGGAATGCTTCTATTGAATGCAACGATGAGGGCGAACTATACAGGCTGTTTCATGAAGTGAATTCTCTGGTTGCAATCTTAAACGCTCATGCGGAAAATGAAAAAAACGCAAAGAAATTTTTGCGCGATACGATATCCGATATTTCGCACCAGTTAAAAACACCTCTTGCAGCCCTTAATATTTATAATGGGCTGCTACAGGACGAAGCAAAAGAAAAAGATCTTTCAACAATACAGGAATTCAGTCTGCTGTCCGAGCAGGAGCTTGACCGCATAGAAGCACTGGTACAAAGCCTTTTGAAGATCACGAAACTGGATGCGGGTACGATTTTGTTGGAAAAGACTTTAGAAAATGTGTCCGAACTTGCGGAGGGCATAAAAAAACATTTCCTGTTCCGCGCCGGACAGGAGGGAAAAGAAATCTGTTTGTCGGGCAAGGAGGAAATTACACTTTTATGTGACCGTAACTGGATTATTGAAGCTGTCGGTAAGTATGAAAGCATTGTAGAACCTGCAGGGTGCAAAAGGGCATAAAATCCCCCTCCCCACGAAAAGGGGCTTTTAA
>VSOD01000262.1 GCA_009774655.1 Lachnospiraceae bacterium | reverse complement strand
CAATAAAGATGTAAATTTGGACAAAAGAAATCTGCCCTTCGCCGCAGGCGACCTGGAATGGGCAGATTCAGGAACAGAAAAGCCGCAGGCTGAGCTGTTACACGAAGAAAACGGAATATCATGTTGAATGCATATTAAATTGACAGGAAACGTGTTATAATCATAACAATACGGACGGACGAAAAATTTCAGACAACCGAAACCGACCATGGAATGAAGGAGGAAGAGATGGCAAAAAAGGTAGAAGTAAGCTACAACCCGCAGCTGGGGTATCTGGAGACGGTTTTCAGACATGATTTTGATTTTCTGACGGGAGTCAGGAGTTATGAGGTACGAAGCTGCGGCGTGGATTTCGAGGTGGAGACCTACCACAGGAACAGGGCGGTGGTGACGATCGATCTTGTGGGGGCAAATGCGGTCAGATTCCAGATGTATCCTTACGGGAATACGGACTGCTTCCGCAATGAGGTGTTTGCCTTTACCGGGCAGGAGGCGGTGCAGGTCTCGGAGACGGAGGAGTTTATCGGCATTGGCTGTAAGCAGCTGGAGGTGCGGGTGAGAAAGCATCCCTGGGAGGTCAGCTATTACTATGAAGGCCGGCTGGTCACCAAAGAGCAGGTCCGGGATTCCAACGTGGACAATATGTGCAAGAACCTGCCCATCGGTTTTACACTGGATGAGAATAAGCGGGTGCAGAAGGTACACGAGACGATGTATATGTATGCCGACGAGAGCTTCTACGGTTTCGGAGAGAAGTTCACGGATTTCAATAAGAGAGGGCAGACGGTTCACTGCTGGCAGACCGATGCGCTCAGTACCAACACGGAGCAGTCTTACAAGAACCATCCTTTCTTTCTGAGCAGCCGGGGCTATGCCGTGCTGTTGAACAGCTTTACCAGGTCGCGTTTTGACATGGGGACGGTCTCCGGCGTGGCCTATAACATGGAAGTGGAAGATAAGTATCTGGACTATACGATCCTGTTTGGTAAAGACCCCAAAGCATTGCTGCAGGATTACACCGCCATGACCGGGGCGGTGCCGATGATCCCCAAGTGGGCGTTCGGACTTTGGATGTCAAAGTGTTCTTATCAGACACAGGAAGAGATCTATGAGGTGGTGCGCAGGGCTAAGGAGCATAAGATCAAGATCGACGTGATCCATATTGACGGCTGGCAGAGAAAGCCGGACGCCGGAGCCTGGGAGTGGGATCTGGAGCGTTTTCCCGATCCTGCGGGCATGATCCGTTATCTGAAAGAGCATCACATTCATCTGAGTCTCTGGATCTATCCCTACATTGACGAGCGCTCTGCATTTTTCGAGATGGCCCGGGAAAAGGGGTATCTGGTAAAAGACGGTGAGGGACAGCCGGTGAGATTCTATGCAACGGCCATGAGCGAGTCCAAAGTGGGCTGTTTTGATTTCACCAACCCGGCCTTTCTGACATGGTACCGGGAACGGGTGAAGGCCGTGGTGAAACTGGGCGTTGGCGTTATCAAGACGGATTTTTCGGAGGCGGTTCCGGCGTATGCGGTCTATCATGACGGCTCCAACGGGGTGCAGGGCCATAACAAACTCACCTTTTTGTATGCAAAGACGATCTACGATATCATGAAGGAAGTGAAAGCAGAAAGCGGAGAGTGTCCGATGCTGTGGGGACGCAGCGGCTATGCCGGCTCTCACACGATACCGGCGGCCTGGGCCGGGGATTCTTCCACCCATCTGAACAACCACGCTTCCATCCTGCGGGGCGGCCTGAGCATTGCCATGAGCGGGGTTCCGTTCTGGGGCTTTGATATGGGCGGTTTCTACAATACCGACCATAACGGTTACGAGTGTCCGCCGGAGACGGAAGAATATGTGCGGAGTTGTCAGTTTGGACTGTTTGGCCCGCTGAGCAGATGTCATGGGAAGACGCCGCGGGAGCCTTGGAACTTCGGAACGGAGGCGGAAGCGGTTTTCAGGGCATGCAATGATATCAGACACCGTCTGCTGCCGTATCTGTATACCGCGGCTCATAAGGCGCATACGGATTCCGTGCCGATGCTGCGGCCGCTTTTGATGGAATATCCTGAAGATCGGAATGTAAGGCATATCGATCTGCAGTATTTCCTGGGCGACAGCCTGCTTGTGGCGCCGGTGTTTGATCAGGACGAATTTGCCATGTATCTGCCGGAAGGCCGCTGGATGGATTTCCATACTCATGCGGTGACAGAGGGCGGCAGATGGATCCGGCCGGAAATCCGTCGGGAGCATATTCCTGTCTATATCAGAGAGGATGCGTTGATTCCGATGTCAGTCCGGGTGCCGGAGGACAGCGAGGCGCCTTACGGCGAGATGGAACTGGTGGTGCATCTTGCATCAAAGATAGAAGAAACGGTTTATGACGTTGACAGAGCATATCATTTTGCGGCCGCCTGTGAAGAGGACGGCAAAGTCACGATCGAAACCGATCTTCCGGCGGCACGGATCCTGTTGTGCACGGCGCACAGTCTGACGGAAGTGACGGTCAATGGCCGGCCGGCAGCCGTAAGAAACCTGACAGAGACCAGGGCTGCGTCCCCGCTTTATTTTTTACTTGAAATTATACCGTCTGCTATTATATAATAGATTTTGTATCACATCATGAATCGGGGCGGCATATTTAGTATGGGGAGGGGTCCTATGTCAACGAAAACAGATACAGAGGTTATCATTGCCGGTAAAGTCTTTACCTTAAGCGGTTACGAAAGCGAAGAGTATCTGCAGAAGGTCGCATCTTATATAAACAACAAGATCGCGGAATACAGCAAGGTTGACAGCTTCAAAAGGCAGTCCCTCGACACGCAGAATGTTTTGATGCAGTTAAATATAGCGGATGATTATTTTAAGGCGAAGAATCAGATCACACGGCTGGAGGAAGAAATCCAGAATAAGGAGAAGGAGATGTACGATCTCAAGCATGAGCTGATCGCATCTCAGATCAAACTGGAGAATATGGAGAAGAACATCCGCAACCTCCAGACAGAGGCCAACGAGACGGCCAAGAAGATCGTCCGGCTGGAGACCGAGCTGAAAGAGAAAGAGAAGAAGAAATAAGAGCTGGAAATAAGAATTAGAAATAGGAACTGGAAATAAGAACTGATAAAAGAGAAAGCCCTGTTGGGGAAACCCGCAGGGTTTTTTGTTTCACAGGAAAATGCGTCTACCGATACAGCAGGAAAACAGCAGGAGAGCAGGAAATGATGGAACTGTACAAAGAAAACAGAGAGAAAACCGGCCCGCGCGTGGAGCTGCTGGCGCCTGCCGGCAATTACGAAGCTTTTTTGGGGGCTGTCAACGCGGGAGCGGATGCGGTCTATTTAGGCGGCGAGAAATTCGGCGCCAGGGCCTACGCGGACAATTTCACGACAGAGGATATCTGCCGGGCCATCCATGTGGCACATTTTATGGGACGGAAGATCTACCTTACGGTGAACACCCTTTTGAAAGAGGACGAATTCGCAGAGCTGATCCCCTATCTGCAGCCTTTCTATGAAGCCGGGCTGGACGGGGTGATCGTGCAGGATATCGGTGTACTCACACTGATCAGAAACTGTTTTCCGGAACTGGCGCTGCATGCCAGCACGCAGATGACACTGACCGGCCCGGAGGGCTGTGCCTTTTTGCAGGAGCTGGGCGTGGAACGCATCGTGCCCGCCAGAGAACTGTCGTTAGATGAAGTGCGCAGGATCAAGGAGCAGACCGGTCTGGAGATAGAGTGCTTTATCCACGGGGCCATGTGTTACTGTTATTCGGGACAGTGCCTTTTCAGCAGTATGCTGGGCGGCAGGAGCGGCAACAGGGGACGCTGTGCCCAGCCCTGCCGGCTGCCCTATCAGATCTGCGACAGTGCAGGCAGGCCGCAGGCTGTAGATGCGGCATATCCTTTAAGTCTAAAGGACATGTGTACGATCACTTACCTGCCGCAGCTGATCGAAGCCGGCATTGATTCCTTCAAAATAGAAGGCCGCATGAAAAAGGCCGAATATGCCGCGGGCGTCACGGCGCTTTACCGCAAATATATCGATCTGTATATCCGGGAAGGGCGGGAGTCCTGCCGGGTCAGCCGTGAAGATCTGGACAGGCTGCAGAGTCTGTATATCCGCAGCGAGCTTCAGACCGGCTATTATGAGCGGCACAACGGGCGGGAGATGATCACCCTCCACAAGCCAAGCTACGCCGGAAGCGATGAGAGCGTGCTCGCACAGATCCGGGCGGCTTATCTGCATGAACCGGACAGGGCAGAAGCAGCTGTGAAGGTCACTCTGGAAAAGGGGCGTCCGTCTGTCCTGCAGATCACGGGAGAGGCGGGAAGCGTTACGGTGGAAGGAGCGGCCGTGGAAGACGCCATAAAAGCGCCTCTGCAGGCGGAAGATGTGCGAAAGCGTTTCCTGAAAACGGGAAATTCCTGTATCCGGGTACATTCCTGCGATATCCTGATGCCACAGGACTGCTTCCTGCCGGTGCGGGCCATGAATGAACTGCGCCGGGCGGGAATCGAGGCATATGAGAGACAGTGTATCCTCAGACAGGGCATGAGTGCCGGAAGGACGTCCGACATAGATATACCGACTTGGTCAGTCAACGATACCGGACCGGTCGAAAAGCATACAGAGACCGATATTCTCGTATCTACATACGAACAGTTAGCCGAGGCGGTGCAGCATCCCTGCCGCCGCATCTACATCGACAGCGATCTGTATCTTGCGCGGTACAGGGAGGTGACGGCATGTATAACAGCCCGCGTAAATGCGGGCACTGCAGAGGGAGAACACCGTGCACAGCCTGCATATTATGTGGCGCTGCCCTATATCCTGCGTGCCGGGGACAGCGCTTATACGGAACGGCTGACGACACTTACGGCCAAAGGATCCGATAACGCAAACAGCCCTTTGATCCGCGGCTTCCTGATCCGCAATTATGAAGAAGCAGCCTTCGTACTCGGCCTGGAAGGCGGTTTTGAGATGGTGCCAGATGCGGGATTGTACTGCTTCAATTCTGAAAGCATCCGTTTCTGGGCACACTATTGCAGGGAGTATACTCTGCCCTGGGAGCTGAACCGGAAAGAAGCCGGAAGACTGGCCCGTTTTGCGCAGTCAGCCGGTATGCGTACCGTGATGACCGTATACGGCAGGATTCCGATGATGGTCACGGCCAATTGTATCCGCAGGACCGCGGGGCAGTGTCCGAAAGCCGGGACTGCCGCTGCTGCTTCGACATTTTTGCAGTTAAAAGACCGTTACGGGGTCGTATTTCCGGTAGCAATAAATTGTACACACTGCTATAATATCATCTATAATTCGGTTCCTTTTTCTTTACATCAGCAGGAGAATGTGGTAAAAAGAATCGGAGCGGATGTACGGCGCTATGACTTTACGACGGAGCCGGCCGCAGAGTGCAGGCAGATTCTGTCCGGTGGGAAACCTTTTGGCGAGTCCTGTACGACTGGACATTTGAAAAGAGGCGTGGAATAGCTTTTTATGGAATTATATATCACTGAACTTTCCAAGTATTTTATTACGTTGTTTATGGCACTTTATACATTGGAGTGCTTTCTTGTGTTCCGTTATCAGGACGAGGAGAGCCGTAGCGGTTGTTATTTCCGCCAGAGCCTGTTTATGTTTCTGGTACATTTTTCGTGCTTTCTTGTCATATGCTTTGAGACGGGGAATATAGAATATCTGTTTTTCTATGTGCTGCAGCAGATACTGATGTTTGCTACGGTGATGCTGTTCCGCATGGTCTATCCGAAAGGAAACCGGCTGATCGTCAACAATATGTGTCTGCTGCTCAGTATCGGGTTTGTGATCCTGACCAGACTGTCTTTCGAAAAGGCGATCAAGCAGTTTTTCATCGTCACGATATCGATCGTGGCGGGAATGCTGATCCCGTATTTTATCCATAAGCTGAAATTTTTAAAGAATCTGCCCTGGATTTATGCGGCGCTGGGCATCTTGTCGCGTGGCAGCGTTCTGGTTCTGGGGGCCGTTACTTACG
>VSOD01000261.1 GCA_009774655.1 Lachnospiraceae bacterium | reverse complement strand
TGTAAAGTCCTCCTCGTTATTTTTAAATTCAGTGATTAAGTACTTGTTTAATCATTGTGATTGCAGTATAATACACAAAAAAGGCACCAGTCAATACCTCTCAGGCATTCCCTCCCAAATGGGCGAAAAGTATTTCCATTTGGGCGAAATGCAAACGAAAAAGAAAGGAAAAACAATATGGAACCTACAAAATTACCGCACCGGCATGGAGATGGGCAGCAAGCGGAGCTGATACAGGAACAATTAAATCATGTGGATTATTTTCAAACGGTAGCCGAAGTTTTCAAACAGCTTGGCGACACAACCAGAATCCGTATTTTCTGGCTTCTCTGCCATAGGGAAGAATGTGTTCTCAACATTTCTGCCATGTTGGATATGTCAAGTCCGGCTGTGTCCCACCACCTCCGGCCATTGAAGAACAGCGGCCTGATTGTCTGCCGCCGTGAGGGAAAAGAAGTTTACTACCGTGCCGCAGATACGGAGCAGGGACGCCTGCTGCACCAGATGATTGAGCAGGTTATGGAAATCACCTGCCCTGAATTGTGAGGTCTGTCCTATGAATGAGGAAATGCTGAAAATACGAAAAGATATAGAACGGCTTCACACGGCAAATGTAAATGAAGTCATTCCGCTTTATCCTGGTATAGAATTGTGTTATCTGACCTTATCATCCGATCCGCTTTCCGTGCGGCATAAAGCCATGCCGTATATGATTCAGATTAATTATTGTAAAGCTGGGCAGATGGTATGGGAAATGAAAAACGGGAACCGTATTTATCTGAATCCGGGTGATTTTTCCCTGCATACCATGAAAGCCTGTACGGATTCCGTGATTCGTTTTCCAAATGGTATCTATCAGGGACTTACTGTCTGTATTGATTTACAGGAAGCTGCCGGCAATCCTCCTGAACCATTAAAGAACAGCAGTATTTTTGAAACGATACTGCCGGAAAAATTCTGTCAGAATGACCGTCCGGTTTTCCTCGCCGGAAACGAGCAGACAGAAACTATTTTTTCTGCATTTTATAACCAGCCGGAAATACTTAAATTACCATACCAAAGAATTAAAGTTTTGGAATTATTGCTTTATCTTTCTAAAATAACGTTTATTCCTCAAAACAAACTGACTGAATACCAATCGGAACTGATAGAAAACATCCACAAAATCCATGATCAGCTTTTGCGGCAGATGGAACAAAGGATTACCATAGAGGAACTTTCCAAACAGTATCTTATCAATTCGACAACCTTAAAAAATGCTTTTAAGTCGGTTTACGGGACTTCCCTTGCCGCACACATCAAAGAACACCGCATGGGGCAGGCAGCAAAGATGTTGAAAGAAACAGATATGACCATAGCCGAAATTGCACAGGCTGTTGGCTATGATAGTCAGAGTAAATTTACTGCTGCATTTAAATCTTTTTATCAAGTCCTGCCAAGAGCGTACCGAAAAAAATAATTGAGATGTAGTGCACTGTTTCGGCAGGCTTTGTGCTCACTGCGGTCGCTTCCTCCTGCACATCAGCGCAGAGGCGGTTCTTCGACATCCTGCTGCAGGGCATGACACAGGAGGAGATGGAAGGGATGAGACGCTGCATGGATCATGTTTTTGACAATATCAATCGTTATTTAAAGTGAACTGCGGGAGTATGAGGAGTATACTTTTATGGTTTTGCTGTGAAACACAGCAGGAAGGAGTGCGATATCGTATGTTTAAATTTATCATCTGTTTTGTGGCGGGAATAGGAGCCGGGCTGGGCACCGGATTTGCGGGCATGAGCGCGGCGGCGGTGATCAGTCCGATGCTGATCACGTTTCTGGGACTGCCGGCCTATGAGGCAGTGGGCATCGCACTGGCCAGCGATGTGCTGGCCAGCGCCGTGAGCGCTTATACTTACGGCAGGAATAAGAATCTGGATATCAGGAACGGCGTCGTGATGATGGTCTCGGTTCTGCTGGTCACACTGTTCGGGAGCTGGGTGGCAAGCAAGGTGCCCAATACGACTATGGGAAACTTTTCTGTCTTTATGACGCTGCTGCTGGGCATCAAATTTATCGTGAAACCTGTTATGACGACCAGAGAGTCCATGAACCAGGTTGACGGCAGGAAGCGGATCATTCAGTCGGTGATCTGCGGTTCGCTGGTAGGATTTATCTGCGGTTTTATCGGTGCAGGCGGCGGCATGATGATGCTGCTGATCTTAACAGGCGTGTTGGGATATGAATTGAAGACGGCAGTTGGTACCAGTGTGTTTATCATGGCATTTACCGCTTTTACGGGAGCGGTCAGTCACTTTATGATCGGCGGCCGTCCGGATCTGTGGTGCCTGGTATTCTGCGTGGCTTCGACGCTGTTATGGGCGAGGATTGCGGCGAAATTTGCCAATAAGGCGACGCCGGCGACGTTGAATCGGGCCACGGGAGTGGTGCTGGCGGTTCTGGGAGCAGCGATCCTTGCTGTGAATTACGTCTGACGATTACACGAAACAAAAAGTCGAAGAGAGGACTAAAAGCAATATTTGATAAATGCTTCGTTAAAAAATGAAAAGAATTTTACCTGCAGATACCCTATACTTATAATAAACGACATAACAGATTTCTAATGTCGTTTACTATAGCTTTATGAACAAGTTCAGTTGGAATTTGAGCAGAAGCGTCATAAATTCTATTGATTGCAGAGCAGAATCGGAGTATTCTTTCGGAAAACTTCGGTAAAACGCTTCGGAATGGAGGAAAATATGAGCGAATGGAAGCTTCCAAGACTGATCAGTAACGGTATGGTGCTGCAGCAGAAAAAGCGGGTGCGTATCTGGGGATTTGACAAGCCGGGGAGAAAGGTAATGGTTGCTTTTCTGGGGGAGGAATATGTTGCCCTTACCGATCGGGAAGGGGTATGGGAAATATGGATGCAGGAAACGGAGGCGGGCGGTCCTTATGCGATGGATATTCGGGATGATGCCGGAAACGAGACGGTCATAAAGGACATTCTGGTCGGGGACGTGTGGATCTGTGCCGGGCAGTCTAATATGGAACTGCCCATGGAGCGGGTGAAAGACCGTTATCCGAAAGAGATCGCAGATTGTACGAATCCGGCGATCAGGACATTTAAGATTACGGAACATGCGGATTTTCATGCTCCCCTTGCGGATCATCTGACGGGGGAATGGAAGCAGGCGGAATCTGATACGATCCTTCGGTTTTCTGCGACGGCGTACTTTTTTGCGCTGCAGATGTATCAGCTGACCGGTGTGCCTGTCGGGCTGATCAATGCCAGTCTGGGCGGCTCACGGATTGAATCCTGGATGAGCCGGGAAATGCTGGAAGACTGTCAGGAAGCGCTGGATACGGCGGACCGGTATGCGGACGATGCATTTGTACAGGGCGTCCTTTTACAGAATCAGAAGCAGGCGGAAGAGTGGCATGAGAGGCTTGACAGCCTGGATGCGGGGCTTAAGGAGCATTGGGAAAAGGACGGCGTCGATTTGCGTGATTGGGCAGACGTGAAGATCCCTTTCTTTTTCCGGGATACGGATTTAAAGGATTTTATAGGAAGCGTATGGTTTCGGCGGAGCTTTCAGGTGCCGGCGGAAATGGCCGGCAGGGAGGCGAAAGTTTGGCTGGGAACGATCGTGGACAGCGACACGGTATATATTAACGGCGTCTGGGTGGGACATACAGATTATCAGTACCCGCCCAGGAAATATCCGGTTCCGGCAGGGCTTTTGCGGGCGGGGGAGAATACCATTACCATCCGTGTGAAATGTGAAAACGGGCGCGGAAGGTTTACCCCGGATAAGACATATGCACTCTGGAATGAAGCGCACAGAATTGAACTGGAGGGAAAGTGGAATTATAAGATCGGCGCTTCCTGTGAGCAGATCCTGCCGACCGATTTCGTCAACTGGAAGCCTACCGGGCTTTTTAACGGCATGATGGCTCCCTGCCGGAAGTATACGATAGCCGGATTCCTGTGGTATCAGGGCGAATCCAATACGCATGTGCCGGAGGTGTATCTGGACCGGATGCAGAGGATGATAGCCGGATACCGGAGGGACTGGCAGGAGGATACGCTGCCTTTCCTGTATGTACAGCTACCGAATTTTGCCATTGACATTTACGACAGCGACGCGGATGAGACAGGACAGGGCTGGCCGGTGGTGCGTGAGCTGCAGCGGCAGGCGCAGGCCATACCGGATACCGGCATGGCGGTGGCCATTGACCTTGGGGAGGACAATGATCTGCATCCTTTAAATAAAAGAGATATCGGCGGCCGGCTTGCCATGCTGGCGGCAAAAAAGCTTTATGGCAGGGATATGCAGTGCGAAGGCCCCCGGATTGAAAGAATCGGAACTATGGGCGGACAGGGCAGGACGGTGGTTTTGGAACTAAACGCCGAAGCGGTTGTAAGGGAAGGAGAAAAGGGCGGCACAATTCTGGACTTTGAATTGGGGGAAAGAAGGGCGGACGGTGAAGTTGTCTGGCTTCCGGCAGAGGCGGAGCTGTTCGGAGACCGGATCATGTTGAAGTGCGGGGAACTTTCCGATCCTCCGGCAGCGGTTCGTTACTGCTTCGCAAACACGAACCGGGGAGCGCTGCTCTACAATATTCAGGGATATCCCATGGGTCCTTTCCGCATGGAGATACCCACGGACAACGGGTAAACTGCTGTTAAAGGAATGCGCACATCTGTGTCAGGGATGGCAGGGGTGCAGACAGGGAGAATTGCGATGCGTACATTATGGAATGAAGGATGGTCTTTTCTGCGGCTGGAGGTGGGAACGGAACTTTCGGATGCACTTGGCCGGGAGCAGGATTTCGTGCCGGTGGATATCCCGCATGACTGGCTGATTTATGATGCGGACCGTTTTTATGAGAATGGAACCGGATGGTATCGGAAGAACTTTACGTGGACGGGCGATGGGACGAAAAGGCTTTTTCTTGTTTTTGAGGGTATCTATATGGACAGTGCCGTCTATGTGAATGGGCATAAGGCGGCGGAATGGAAGTACGGGTATTCTACTTTTACTGTCGAGATCACGGAGCATGTCCGGAAGGGAGAGAATCAGATTCTGGTCAGCGCATGTTTTCAGGCACCCAACAGCAGATGGTATTCCGGTGCGGGGATCTACCGTAACGTGTGGATGAAGGAGACGGAGAGCATCTGTATTCCGGAAAACGGCATTTATATCAGCACCAGAAGGCAGCAGGAGGATTTTGTGCTCCGGGTGGAAACGGCCGTTGATGTGCCGGCTGTCGTACCGGCCGGCGGGGAAGCGGATCGGGATAGCGGCGGACAGGAGGCGTATGCGGTCACGCACAGACTGTTTTATCGGAACCGGGAAGTTCCGATGAAGCTGATCAAAGACGAGCGAAGCGGCAGTGAATATCTGGTGGAAAAGCCTGTCCTGTGGGATGTGGAGGAGCCGGCCCTCTATACGCTTAAGACCTGTCTTGTGTGCTCCGGAGAAATCCGGCAGCAGGAAGAGTGTTCCTTTGGATTCCGGTACACAGCTTTTGATCCTGACAGGGGCTTTTTTTTGAATGGACGGCATGTGAAGCTGCAAGGCGTCTGCGAGCATCACGACCTTGGCGCACTGGGGGCGGCCTTTAACGAGGCGGCCATGGTACGCAGACTTAAGAAGTTAAAAAGTATGGGCGTCAACGCCATTCGCGGTTCTCATAATATGATGGCGCCGCGGTTTGTGGAGCTTGCCGACGAGATGGGCTTTCTTCTGATCTCGGAGGCGTTCGACATGTGGGAGAGATCGAAGAATACATATGATTACGGGCGTTATTTTACCGAATGGCATGAAAGGGATGTGGAAGCGTGGGTATGCCGGGACCGCAACCATCCGAGCGTGATCCTGTGGAGCATCGGGAATGAAATATATGATACCCATGCCGGGGAGCGCGGACAGGAGCTGACCGGGGAGCTGAGAGAGCTGGTGGAGCGTTACGATCCCTGGCGAAATGCCCGCGTCACGATCGCTTCCAATTATATGCCCTGGGAAAATGCCTGTAAATGTGCGGATCTGGTG
>VSOD01000260.1 GCA_009774655.1 Lachnospiraceae bacterium | reverse complement strand
ATCAGGTATTTGGTAAAACAGGAATGAAGGTATCGGACGTTGGATTCGGGGCGTGGGCGATCGGAGGAAGCGGCTGGGGAGAGGGCTGCAACGATGAGGATTCCAGGGCGGCTCTGGAAAGGGCTTATGAGTTGGGAATCAACCTTTACGACACATGCGATTCCTACGGAAATGGCCACAGCGAGAAGCTGATCGGCGAATTTATGAAAGGCAGAAGAGAAGAGATCGTGCTGGTGACCAAGGGAGGCACCAAGTTCAGGCTGCCGGAGCGGAGCAAGGATTTTACCAGAGACTATCTGCTGATGTGTCTGGACGAGAGCCTGCAGCGTCTGCAGACAGACTATGTGGATGTCTATCTGCTGCATGTGCCGGACAGCGCATGGCAGGAGAAAGGCAAAATCTTTGATACCATGAAGGAGATCAAGGCATCGGGCAAGGCGCGTTTCTGCGGTCTGGCCATGTGGGGAGCGGCGGACACCCTGAACGCCTTCAAAAAGGATACGGAAAATGTGATCGACGTACTGGAATGCCCTTTTAATATCCTGAACAAATCCAATCTCGAAGTGGTGAGCATCGCACAGGAAAGAGGAATTCCGGTGCTGACGAGCCAGCCTCTGGCCAGTGGCATTCTCACCGGAAAGTACGGCAGGGATACCGTATTTGAACAAGGGGATAATCGTTCCGGATTCTGGAGCAGGGAGCGGTTTGCATCCATACAAAAGGATATGGAGATCGTAAGTTCCTGTGTGAAGGCGCCGGCGGATACGATGGCGCTGCTGGCTCTGGCATATAATCTGAGTTATCCGGGTATCAGCTGCGTGATTCCCGGGGCCAAGAATGTGTCGCAGGTAGAAAAGAATGCGGCGGCCAGCGGAATCAGACTGGATCAGGAGACAATGGAGAAGCTGACGGCGACGGAAGGATTTGTGTTCTAAATTGCCGGGACGGGAGGCGGAGGATCGTATGAAGAAAAGAATCAATTTGACAGAAGGCTGGGAACTGCGTCAGGCAGAAGAAGATGTCTGGCTGCCGATTCACAGGATGCCGGCACAGGTGGCGGATGCCCTGTTGGAGAAAGGTATTCTGCCGGAGGAGGTGAAACTGGGCTGGTGTCAGTCGGCCCGGTGGATCCAGGATCATGTGTGGGAATACCGGCTGTCTTTTCCGAAGCCGGAGGGGAACAGGTGTGATCTGGTCATGGAAGGACTGGATACGTTGGCGGATCTGTATTTGAACGGGGAGCTGATCGGAACACATGATGATTTCTATCTTCCCTACCGCCTGGATATTACGGACAAGTGCAAAGCGGAGAATGTATTGTTGATTCGTTTTCATTCCGTGTTGAAGTGGCTGGAACAAAAAGAGATGCCGGAACATTTAAGAAATGCGGTGCTCAAATGTAAGCTGCTCAGAAAGCCCCTGCATGATTTTCCGATGAGCAACGGGGAAGAGGAGGCCGGTTATCAGGGGGCTGTCCCGTCCTTTACACCGGTTGGGGTTTATGGGGATATTTATCTGGAAACCTGGGAGAATGTCAGGATAACGGCGGATGAGATCAGGGCAACGCTGGAAGAGGAAAACAGTAAGGGCAGAATCAGCTGGCAGATCGCCGGTGAACGGGAGGTATCTTCGACGGAAGAGGCGCTGACTGTCTGTGCGGATCTGCAGTATCAGGGTATTTCTGTGGCACGTCAGACCGTACAGGCAGAAGGCGTGGGTAATTCCTTTACCGTTGGCGGAGATCTGTTGGCTAATGATCCCTGTCTGTGGTGGCCGAGAGGATTCGGAGAGCAGAATCTATACACGCTTAAGCTCACTTTGCAGGCGGGTAAGGATAGCCGGACGGTGGACCGGCTGGTAAAGCAGGTGGGATTTCGCGAGGTGGAGATGCCTGTTCCGCTCTGTTTCCTCATCAACGGAAAGAAAGTGCGGTTATGGGGCGGCAGCATGGATCCCATGCAGGGGTATACTCACTGCTATCAGCCGGAGCGGGCCGCCAGGATTCTGGATATGGTGGAGAATGCCAATATGAATACACTCAGGATATGGGGAGAGGGGATTCCGCTGCCGGACGCTTTCTATGAGGAAGCGGACAGGAGAGGCATCCTGATCTGGCAGGAATTCTTCATGGGACACGGCGCCTATCCGGATAATGAAGCCTATGAGGAAAAATGTGTGGAAGAAGCGGAGGTCCTGATACGAAGGCTTAGACATCATGCCTGTCTGTTGATGTGGTGCGGCGGTAATGAGACGATCATGGGAGCGGAGTACATAGACGAGAAGCCTTACGGAGAACGGATCGTGAAGGAAGCCTTTCCAAAACTCGTAAAAAGGCTGGATCCGGAGCGGCACTACCACGTAAATTCTCCTTATGGAGGCACATGGGCGAATGATCCGAGAGAGGGGGATACTCATACCTATGACTGTGTGTGGGAATATCCTTATCAGGAATATCCGAATTTCCTGAGCGAGAATATCAGGACTGCTCCGCCTGTAAAACACAGTCTGAAAAAGATGATCCGTGGGGAACTGTGGACAGCGGACACAGATGTGCGTGTGACTGAGCCGGATCAGGGCATCATGCCGGCGAACTGGAGGCAGAGGAGCCATCTGGCGGCCTGCGGAGAGCGGAAATCGGGAGATTACTGGGAATATTATGATGCCTGCGACGCAGATGGATTGCTCTACAATATGGGAGCTTCCTATGGCGCCGAGATCAAGAAGGCAGGGGAAATGGTCCGCCGGGGCAGTAAAGGGGAGGCAGACTATACGAAGCGCACCAAAGGCTATATGTCATGCAAGCTGCTGGATACCTGGCCAAAGGTCTACTGTGCCGTCATTGATTATTTTCAGGAAGGATTCATCCCTTACTATGCCACGAAGAGAGTGCTTACGCCTGTTCTGGCTTCTTTTGCCAAAGAGGAGAGTATACGGCTTTATGTGGTCAATGATTCTCCGGCGGATTTTGCAGGGACGGTGGAACTTGGCCTGTATGATCTGCGCCGGGAATCGTTCCGGGAGAGAGACAGCATAGAGGTGGCAGTGCCGCAGGGGGATTGCAGGATGGTCTATGACCTTGAGAGATTCCGTTTCTTTTCCAAGGACTGTGTGCTGTATGCCAGAGTAAGCGACAGCAAAGGTGAGGAAGTCAGCACAGATATTGATTATGTAGATATAGAGAGACATCTGCCGTTCCAGGATCCGCTCCTGCATGTGGAGATCGAAGGGGATATTCTGAGCATCCGGAGCGAGCATTTTGCGAGATGTGTGAGCATCACCGGCAGTTGTGAAGGGGATGAGTTCGGCTGGCTGTTTACGGATAATTACTTTGATCTTATGCCCGGCATGGTCAGACGGGTAAAGATCCTGGGCAGACATGATCACGGAGAGCTCATCGTAAAAGGCCGGTACAGCAGGGAAGAATGTTCTGTCATTTATAAATAAGGAAGGATCCAGAGAATGAAAAGAATATCGTTGAACGAAGATTGGAAATTATGGCAGACAGGCGGAGAAGAGACAAAAGGCCGTATCTTTGCGATCGAGACGCTGCCCTGTCAGGTGGAGGATGTGCTGATCAGGGAAGGTATCGTGGAAAATCCCAATCTCCAGGGGAAGAATGAGGACAGATGGATCGGCAAAAGCGACTGGCGGTATGAGAAACGTTTTTTTCTGGAAGAGACGGCGGGCAGCTGGAATCTGGTTCTTAAAGGCCTGGATACTTTTGCGGATATCCGCCTGAACGGGCGGCTGCTGGCGCACCATGAAAGCGCCTATATGCCATGCCGGATAGAAGAGATAGCGGGGCTGCAGAAGGGGGAAAACGTTCTGCAGCTGGATTTTAAATCGCCCTGGAAGGTTCTGGAACAGATTGTCTTACCGGGAGAGCAGGAGGAACGGGTGCCGCCATTCTGTCGTGCGCGTGTATTCCGCTCCGGGTTTCATGAGTTTTCCGGGCCGCTGCCGGATCTGGTCCGGATAGGCGTCTATGGGGATATCTGTCTGGAACAGGTGGAAGAGAATGGTTTTTCCAGATTGGCGTTGTCTGTGGACGTGGATTCTACGTGCAGACAGGGACAGATTCACTTGAAAGCAGGGTATTGTCATTCCTGTCAGGAAGAAGAGATGCACTACAGTCTGCGGTCCTCAGAAGGAAAAGCAGTGGCGGAAGGCAAACTGCTCTGTGCCGGTACGGCAGGGACATGGGATCTGGAGATAGAAGAGCCTGAACTGTGGTGGCCGAGAACACATGGAAGGCAGCCGCTCTATGAACTGGAGATCAGGCTTATCAGGCAGGGAAAAGTACTGGATGTGCAGAGAAAACAAATCGGTTTCCGGCGTCTGGAGAAAAAGGGAGATATGGATTTCCTGATCAATGGTCATCCCCTGAAGCTGTGGGGAGGCAATCTGGCACAGGCAGATACGGTGAGCGGCTGCTATCACCGGGAGAGAATGGAAGAGCTGCTTTTCCTTGCACAGACGGCACATTTCAACTGTCTGCGTGTCTGGGGAGAGAGCGAGATCCTTCCGGAAGCATTTTATGAAGAATGTGACAGGAGAGGGATTTTACTGTGGCAGGACTTTTATCTGGGATATAATATGTACAGTGAAGAGGAGAAAATGCTGGATTTGTGCAGACAGGAGGCGGAGACGCTGGTGGATCGTCTGAAATCGCATCCATCCATCCTGCTGTGGTGCGGCGGAAATGAAGTACTGCTTTCACGGGATTATCAGTATCCGGACAGTTACTGTTATGGTGAGCCGATCTTTCAAAAGATCTATCCGGACGTATGTGCAAAACTGGATCCGGGCAGGTATTATCATCCAAACAGCCCCTGGGGCGGGGACTATGCCAATGATCCTGCGGGCGGGGATACGCATGGTTATACACATCTCTGGTATGTGCCGCAGGCGGCATATCCGGTATTCTTAAGTGAGAACTGCCGGGTTTCCACACCTGTGATGAGAACGATGAAACGGATGATGACACAGCAGGAATTGTGGCCGGAGGGATATCGGGGACAGAATACAAAGAAGGTACGCAGGGCGTGGCCACAGACGTGGGAAGCGCACAATTCCAACCAGGGCGTGATCAAGTTAGGGCCGGTGGAGCATTATTACGATGCAGATGATGTTGAGTCATTGCTTTACAATATCGGAGCGGCGCACTGCGAGTACATTAAGAAGGATGTGGAACGGTTCCGCAGGGGAAAAACGGCCCTGTACCCGGAAGGAGAACGGCGGACCAAAGGTCATATTCTCTGGAAGTTCAATAATTGCAGCAATATGATCTCCTATGGTGTGGTGGATTATTTCAATGAGCCGCAGATGGCTTACTATGCTTTGAAGAGAGCTTATGAACCGGTGCAGGTATCCTTTGATATAGGGGATCGGATTTCTGTGTGGCTGGTGAATGATACGATGGGGCAGCTGCGAGGCAGTGTGGAGACAGTACTTTTCTCCCTGACACAGAATAAAAAGACGGCCAGTCTGACAAAGTCCTTTGAGATCAGACCTGACGAATCCTGTCTGATCACATTCCTGGACGAATTCGGCCAGTTCCGGCGGGAGAATGTACTGCTTGCCCGGGTGCTGGATGAGAACGGCCGGCTGCTGGCGGAGAATATTGATTACGTGGATATTGAGCGTCATCTGGATTTTCCGCAGGATACCGGACTGCAGATATGGCAGGAAAGGGATGTGCTGGTGCTTACTACAGAGCGGTTTGCCCGTTGTGTTGAGCTGATCGGAACAGAAGACGGAGACGAGTTCGGCTGGCTGTTCGAGGACAACTATTTCGATCTGGCGCCGGGCGTGGAAAAGAGAGTGCGCGTTCTGGGAAGACATGATGAGGGTATGATCAGGGTGAAACCTTATTATGACAGCGCTGAGGCGACGGTGTTCTGGAGACGAAACCTTACACAATGATCTGAAAGGCACATAAGAAAAGTGTCTTTACCCGGGCGTCACACAAGAGAACCGCTTCACAAGCCTGGCCGCGATCTCCACTTTAGACGTATGCACGACTTTGGAGTCGATCTGCTCCACCAGCAGCTTGGCGGCGGTCTTGCCGATAT
>VSOD01000026.1 GCA_009774655.1 Lachnospiraceae bacterium | reverse complement strand
TTCGCCCGCAGCCTGTTCATCGTCACCGTCAGCGTATGGTCGTCGATGAAATTCCCGTCACAGTCCCATAACTTCTCTAAAAGAAGTCGTCTGGTGACCACATTGCCGGCACTGGCCACGAGCAGCCGGAGCAGCTTATATTCGTTGGGCGTGATCGACAGCTTCTCCCCGCCCCGCACGGCAGTCAGCGCCTCGAAGTCCAGCTGCAGGAAATCATCCCGGTAACACGTTCCCTCTGCAGTTTTCCCTGCCGCTGCTCCTGTCCCGCCGGCTGCAGCGACGCGTCGCAGGGCGACTTCCACTTTTTTCAACAGGATCGGCATACGGAAAGGCTTGGTCACATAATCTTCCGCCCCCAGGTCATACCCATTCAGCATATCCTCTTCCAGATCATTGGCCGTCAGAAAGATCACCGGCAGTTCCGGATGCAGTCTCTTGATCTTCCCGCACAGCGCAAAGCCGTTCCCGTCCGGCAGATTGACATCCAGAAGCGCCAGAGAAAAGTTCTCCTGCTCCACAAGATATTCCGCCTTCCGGCAGTTGTAAGCCGCCTGCGTCACATACCCGGCTGCATCCAGCTCAAAACAAAGTCCCGTACTCAATGCCAGGTCATCCTCTACCACTAATATCCGTTCCATGATCAACTCTCCGTCATAACCGTTTTTACTATTTACTATGTCAAGTATAGCAAAACGCTTCCGAAAAAGGAAGATTGACATTTGATGCCTGACTTTCAAAAACAGCACCACACACTTACACAAATCATAATGGGATTACTGCATAACAGCTTTACCGCCCAATGATACTGCCGGTAAAAGCGATCGCCAGAAAATGACCACCTGTACCTCTGTACAAGTGGTCACCCTGTATTCTTTCGTGTCCTGATTTCTCCGCGCTCATCCCAAACCGCCGCTCTTCGGCGCATCCAGCCGGAACTTCACGCAGTTCACCGTACTGCTGTCCGCTCCCACAAACGCCTCGAACTCTCCGGCTTCGCTCTCCCACCGGTCATTCTCCGTCAGAAACCGCAGCATCTCCTCCCTGATCTCGAAGGTCACCGTCTCCTCCTCGCCCGGTGCAAGCGTCACCTTCCGGAAGCCTTTCAGCTCCTTCACCGGCCTTACCACGCTGGCCGCAATGTCATGCAGATACAGCTGTACCGTCTCCGTACCGGCCACGTCTCCTACATTCTTCACCTTCACGGACACATGCAGACTTTCCGCTCCGGTCATCGTCTCCTTGTCGATCTCCGCCGGAGAGATGGCGAATCTGGTATAGCTTAACCCGTACCCGAAGGGATAAAGCGGCTCATTGGGGATATCCAGATATTTGGAGCGGAAGCGGTCTTTGTCCTTGCCTTCCACATGTGGCCGTCCCGTAGAATACTCATTATAATGCACCGGCACCTGTCCCACACAGTAAGGGAAACTCATAGGCAGCTTTCCGCTGGGGGCATAGTCTCCGGACAATACGTCCATGATGGCCCGCGCGCCTTCCGTTCCCGGCAGCCACACCTGCAACACGGCCTGCGCCTTAGCAGAGATCGCCCGGATATCCAGAGGACGTCCGGAGAAAAGAACCACCGCCACCCGGTCATTGACCGCGCACACTCTTTCAAGCAGTTCCATCTGTACCGACGGTATCTGAATATTGGCGTTGCTGGTAGCCTCACCGGACTGCAGCCTGTGTTCGCCAAGCGCCAGCACGACCATATCCGCCTCCGCAGCCTTCTTCACCGCCTCTTCCAGCATCGCCGCACATTCCTCATCGGAATACTGCTCCTCCATGGATTCCGAGAACCCTTCCAGCTTCAAGTCGCCGCCCAGAACCGGGCACCCCGACGCAAACAGCGCATATTCGCCCTCCGGCCGCTCCAATACGGCCTCTTTTAACGTGGTCACATCCTTCGTCTCTCCCACGATGGACCAGGAACCGATCATGTTCCGGTTATCCACATAGGGCCCGATAAAAGCTGTCTTCCGGCCTTTCTGCAGGGGCAGCACCTCTTCATTCTTCAACAGGACGAAAGATTTTCTGGCCGCCTCTCTTGCAAGCGCCCTGTGCTCCTTACATAGAATGACTGTTTTCTCCTTCTCCTCATCCGCATCCTTGCAGGGATTTTCAAACAGTCCCAGCCTGTTTTTCAGTTCCAGGATCCGGTACACTGCTTCGTCCACCAGCGCTTCCGGCACTTCGCCTTCCCGCACCAGATTACAGAGATGCTCGGAATAGATGCCCGTCATCATATCAATATCCACACCGGCCTGTGCCGCCCGCACAGCCGCTTCCTTCCGGTCGGCGCAGTAACCGTGGTAGATGATCTCCTCGATAGCCGCCCAGTCGGAGATCAGGACGCCGTCAAAGCCCATCTCCTCCCGCAGCACCTTCCGCATCAGCCACTTATTCCCCGTAGCCGGAACACCGTCGATGGTATTAAAGGAAGTCATCACCAGCGCCGCCCCCGCATCAATTCCCGCCTTGTAGGCCGGCAGATAGAATTCCTTCAGCGTATGCCTGGACAACTCCACGGTATTGTAATCCCGGCCCGCGGTGGGCGCGCCGTATCCGGCAAAATGCTTCACGCAGGCCGCGATCCTGTAAGGCTCCTGCAGATTCTCACCCTGATAGCCCTTCACCATAGCCCCGGCAAACAGGCTGTTCAGATACGGATCCTCACCCGTGGACTCCATCACCCTGCCCCAGCGGGCATCCCGCACCAGATCCACCATCGGGGAAAAAGTCACATGCAGACCGCTGACCGCCGACTCCTTCGCCGCCATCCGCGCACACCGCTCTGACAGCTCCGGCTCAAAAGTTGCACCCTGTCCCAGCGGGATCGGATAGATCGTCTTAAGCCCGTTGATCACATCCAGCATGAAAAGAAGCGGAATCTTATGGGGATGTTTCTCCATAAAGTCCTGCTGAATCTTCTTTAACTTCTCGGCTCCCAGTGCTCCCAGCACGGAACCGGCCTGCGCCACGTTCTCCTGCGTAAACCCTTTCTCCGCCATCGGCCCCATGGCCATCATGTCCCCGGTGAAAAATCCCCCGGCCAGCTGCAGCATCTGGTTCACCTTCTCCTCCAGCGTCATGTCCTGCAGCAGCTGCTGCAATTTCTGTTCTGTCATACTTTACTTCCTCCTGTTATTTATCATACTGTTACCGTTGTACGCCCGAAGGCTGTAAATCTCATCTTCCTATATCTGCCTGAACTTCCGTCTGTAATCCAGCGGCGAATACCCCGTATTTTCCTTGAACATCTTCGTAAAATAAGAGAAATTACTGTACCCCACGTAAATAGACACCGTATTGATCGGCAGATTACTCTGGGCAAGAAGTTTCTTCGCCTCCTCCACCCGCTTCTTTAAAATATAGGAGCTGATCGAAATACCCGTCTCCTTTTTAAAGATCCTTGATATGTAATCCGTATTCAGATAGACCAGCTCACCGAGACTGTCGCGTCTGATCTCTTCCTTATAATGGACGTCGATGTACTGACGGATCTGCTCCACCACCGATTCCGTCTTGTGGATATACTTCTCGTACTGGATTGCACGCAGGATCAGATTACAGGCAAATTCTCCGGCGCTGCGCATCCCTTTCAGCGCATTCTGCTGTGCTTCTTCGCTCTCCTTTCCCGAAAAAAGAAGATGTGCCTTGATCTCCTTCCTTTCCAGCCAGGAATATACCATCTGTATGATATCCATCTGGAAGACCCGCAGAATCTCTCTGGTGATCAGCTCCTTCTCTTCCATCCCTTCCAGATAGCCCGTTATGGATGCCAGCAGCTCTTCCTCCTTTTCCTGCTCCAGCAGCGCCTTCCAGACGCTCAGATTCGGATTCTGCAAAGAAGTCTCCGGCACTTCAAAGTCCGACTGATACAGCACCCGGTTCCGGATGGACAGACTGTTGTCCCGCATGTCCTGCAGCAGCGCAAAGGAATTCGGCAGCGTATCCGCCCTGCCCGGACTTCCCACACCGCACCAGATATTCATCTGCAGCCGTTCCCCCATCCAGTGAATGAACCGTTCAAATACACCCTTGTCTTTCAGCCGGTCAACGGTCTGCACATTCCCTTCCGCCTTCCTGCATACCGTTACACTGCTCCCCTTGTCATTTGGCACCACGGCTTCCACCAGATAGCCGAACCCTTCCAGCATCTCGGAAAGCACATTTTCCATGATAAAGTACAGCGTCTTTTCATCCCATACGCTTTGACTCTTCACCTCGTCATAGAAAGTAAGATACAGAAGCAGAAATTCCGTCTCCTCCGTATAACAAAGAAGGGAGGCTCCAGCACGGTTTCCCCGCAGCAGCTCCATCCAGAACTCTCTGCGCAGAAGAGACTGGTTCTGTCTCCACAGTCTGCTCTCAGTCCTGTCATCCGCGCTTTTCCTTGCTTCCGTCACCTTCTCCGCAGCCTTACCAACAGCCGCCGCCAGCTTATCATAATCGATCGGCTTGAGCAGATAGTCAACGCTGCTCATGGCTATTGCATGACGGGCATAATCGAACTCCGCATAGCTTGTCAGGAAGATGACCTGTACCGTATACTTATTATCCCTTACCCAGTGAATAAAGTCAAATCCACTCTGCAGCGGCATGACAATATCACTGATGATGATATCGATCGGAACCATCTCCATAATACGCTGCGCCTGCTTCATGGAAGATGCGGAATAGATCTCCCTGATCCCCTGCCGCTCCCAATCCACATTTTTCCTGATGCTCTCCAACACGTACTCTTCATCATCCAACATTAACAGCTTCATGCTCTGCTCTCCTCTTTCGCATCTTCCGCATAACGCCGATACGGAAGATGGATATCCACAATAGCGCCACCCAGCGGACTGTTGCTAAAATGCATCTCTCCCATACCATTATAATAGAGCTTAAATCTCTGCAGACAGTTGGCGATTCCTACATGATGCCCGCCGTCCGAAATCCCTTCTCCCCGCTGCAGCCTCTCCAGTACGTCCGGTGCGAACCCGTCACCTGTATCCGAGATATAGATATTCACATAAGTTCCCTCTTCTCTGTCCTCCGGATAGACCGTGACCGAGATCAGGATCTTTTCCTCCAATGTCAGCGCATGTTTGGCCGCATTCTCCACAAACACCTGGATCAGAAAAGGAAAGATCTCCGCATCCCGCACTTCCTCATGTACCTCCACATACCCCTCAAAGCTGCCCGGATAACGCAGCAGCAGGATGTCCAGATAATTCTGACAATGCGCCGTTTCCGCCGTGACCGGCACCTTCTCGCTTGTATTGCGGAAAATATAGGTCAGATAATCCGCCGTGATCTTACTCATGCTGCGCGCGCTGTCATACTGCCCGAAGTCGATCATACTGTAGATAAAATTCAGACAATTCAGATAAAAATGTGGCCGGATCTGCAGTTTCAGAAAATCCATCTCTACCTTCTGCTTCTCCAGTTCCCGCTCATAAAGCGTAATCTTCAACCTGCGGATCTGATGGATCATGTTCTTGAACTTGTCATCGATCCGCTCCAGTTCCAGCAGGCTCTCCTCCGTCAGATGCAGCGCATACTCCCCGCTGTCATACTGCTCCAGCTTCCTGGTAAACCGCTGCACCGGCTGCAGAATATTTCTTTTCAGATAAATGAGGATCACAGCACCGGAAGCGATCAGGATCGCCGCCAGCAGGATCAGCACCACCACGCTGCCCATCATTACTTCCCAGATCCGCTCTCCGGAGATCTTCATCCGAATGGAAAAAGGCGCCTGCGCCAACTGTTTCTCGATCGAGTACCGATCCGCTTCCCCCATCCCGGACTCTTTGTTCAGAATCCCCTCACTGGTGAGCATCCCCACACTCTCCCCCTGCTCATTGACCAGGCACACATATCCGTTTTTCCCCATGGTAATGCTGGAAAAGGGCTCCAGGATGCTTTTCACATTGACATAGCATCCCAGATAGACCCCCTGATTCTGCGCGATCTTACACATATAATTCTCGCCGCCGCTTGCGATGATGTTCCATTTCTTTTTCACCGAATAGGACATGCCCGCATCCTTCAGATGTTCGATCTGCCAGCGCACCGCCTGTTCCACATCCTCCTGCCCGATATAACTTCCCTCCGAATCAATACTCAGCCTGAAATACCGCTCCTTATCCTCCAGATAAAGGAAAAAGCAATATTCCTGCCCATACTCCCATGCACTGGAAAGGAAGTTCTCGCGCAGCTTTACAAGCGGATAATCCAGATCGTATTCCTCATCCATCAAATTCACATAATTCCAAAACACGGAAGTCGGCTGGTTCTTTTCCATCATAAGAGAGAAGAGACGGCGGCTGACTCTCTGAAAACGGTTATCCAGCTCGCTCGTATACAGCTCCGACATCTGATTAAGCTCCTGGATCGCCAGCGCCCTCTCCCGGTTTAACAGAAGTAAACTCCCCACAATATAAACAATCAGCACCAATACCAGAACCACCAGCACCCTCTTCACCTGCTGCGCCATCGTCCGCTGTATCCTGTGTCTTGGAATCCGCATATTTTCCTCCATGTCAAAACCACAAACCTGTGATTTTCCGTTCCGCTCCTCATATCCTGTCACTGCCCGGCGGCTTTGCAGCCGTCAGGCAAAACCAGCTATCCCTTGACCGCACCCAGCGTGATGCCTTCCGCAAAATATTTCTGCAGGAAAGGATAGATGATAAACAACGGCAGCATGGCAATAAAGGCGATCGCCATACGAATGGACGTTGCCGGCAGCTTCGCCACCTCCGCACCGATATTTCCTGCTACCTTACCGCTGGCAAGATACTGGATGTCCGTGATCATCTGGTTCAACAGATTCTGAATACTGAACAGCTTCTGTCCCTGGTTGCCTGACAGATAGTATAAGCCGTTTGTCCAGTCATTCCAATACCCCAGCCCGGAAAATAATCCCATCGTCACAAGAATCGGCTTGCCTAACGGCATAATCAGCACCGAAAAGATCCGCAGATGTCCCGCGCCGTCAATCTTTGCCGCCTCAAACAGCGCATCCGGAATGCTGGTCATAAAGTAACTCCGTATCATCAGCACATTGTTCGCACTCAGCAGCAGATTCGGGATGATCAACGCCCACAGCGTATTTTTGATATGAAAATAGTTGACATACATCAAATAAGTAGGCACCAGACCACCGTTGAACAACATGGTAAAAAAGATAAAAAAGGTCAGCGCCCGGCGGTGCGGCAATGTCTTGACAGAAAGCGGATATGCCATCAACGCCGACATCGCGATATTCAGAACCGTACCGACGATCGTCACAATAATGGTGACCCCGTAAGCCCGCAGGATCTTATCGCCCTGTCGGATGATATACTGGTAGGCATAGAAACTGAACTTCTCCGGGAAAAAGGAATAGCCGTTTCTGATCAGCACGTTTTCATCCGTAAGCGAGGAAAGGAACACCAGCACAAAGGGCAGGACGATTATCAGAGTGACCAGGATCAGAATTGCATTGATCATGATCTGATACCGTTTGGTTTTCATTGAATTCTCCATCTTTAACCTCCATTAAAACAACGCCTGGTCTTTATCGACTTTCCGTACTACCCAGTTACTCAACATCACGATCACAAATCCGACCACAGACTGATACACGCCTGCTGCCGATGACATACTGATATTCCCCCGCTCGATCAACGCCCGGTACACATATGTATCGATAACATTGGTGGTCGGGAACAGCACTCCGGAATTCATGGGCACCTGATAGAACAGTCCGAAATCCGAATAAAATATCCTGCCTATGCTCAGAAGCAGTAACGTAATGATCGTCGGCACCAGACAGGGCAGCGTGATATTGCGGATCTCCTGCCACTTGCTCGCACCGTCCAGTCTCGCCGCCTCATAGAAGGAAGGATCGATCCCCACCAGGGATGCTATGTAGATCAGACAGCCGTAACCCACCCCTTTCCAGCAGTTGGCAAAGATCAGGATAAAAGGCCAGTATTTCGGTTCCTGATACCACTGAACCGGCTCCAAATGCAATGCGCTTAAGAGGGAATTGTTGATCAGACCATTCTCAGAGCTTAAGAGCGCATATACGATATAACTCAAAATAACCATTGACATCAGAAACGGAAGCAGGATCGCGCTCTGATACAGCTTCTTTAACTTCGTGCTTCTGATCTCACAGATCAGGATCGCGATGGCAATACCTACTACCATATTTACCAGAATAAACGCCACATTATAAAGCAGGGTATTTCTCGTGATGATCCATGCATCCTTCGTGGCAAAAAGGAACTTAAAATTTTCAAATCCGGCCCAGGGACTGGCGAAGATCCCCTCCGCAAAATTCAGTTTCTTAAAGGCGATCACGATACCCGCCATGGGAATGTAATTGTTGATGAGCAGATACAAAAGCCCCGGAAGCATCATCAGATACAACGGCCAGTGTTCTCTGTACGCCTTCAGGCGCGATTTTTTCTCCATTCTGTTACCCCTTTCTTTCTCTTCTCCTCTTCCTTTCCTTCCCGGGGAGAAACCGCCCGCAGGCAATTCTGTAACAGCTAATGCCTGCGGCTCCCCTGCTGCGGAATCTGCCCGGAACTTATTGATTCTCACTCAGCCATTTATCAAACTGTTCCTGCTTGGCAGCGATCACCTCATTGATGCCTGCATCTTCCAAAGCGCTTAAGAATTCCGGGATATAGACTGCCGGATCCGCGGAACCGCTGTTCAGGGAACCGGAATACTGCTTCACCACATTGGCAAGCGCCGCGATCTGGTTCTCATACTGCGAATTGTCAAAGTAGAAGCCCAGCGCCTTTGATGCTTTCGCAGAATTGTTGAATTCTTCCATCTTCTCCCAAAGCTGCGGGTCGGAACCGCTCCACTTATAGCCGATAAACTGGTTGGGAAGCTCCCAGCCAAGGTTCAGGCTGTAGCCGACGTTGTCCACGGTAACGCCCTCCGGGTAATTGATGATGCCGTTTTCCGCATCTTCCAGCACATAATCCACGCCTTCCTCACCCCAGTTGAGCAGGTTCATCACTTCCGCGCTTCCGTACATATAGTCCAGTACTTCCATCGCCTTCTCGGGATTCTCGGAGTTCTGTGCGATGGAGAAGATCACGCCATTATAGCTCTGCGCCATCTTGATCGGATACTCTCTGAAAGGCACGATCTCGAATTCGTACCCTGTGGAACTCTCAAACTCTACCGGTGTCCCCGGATGATAGGAGAAGAACAGGGAGAACATGTTGCCCGCCTTAAAAACGGTTCTCCAGTTCTCGGTATTCGTTCCCGCATCCTGACTGATATAACCCTTTTTATACCAGTCGTACAACATGGTGGTAGTATCCCTGTACCAGTCGCTGGCATAGAAATTCTCGATGGTCGTGCTGTTCTCCGGATCCATCAGCGCGCCAAGCGTATTGGAGTCCGCCAGCCCCTCTATGCTGGACATACGTGCGATCGGTGTATCACCCTCATTGATCGAGAACAACATCGTCATATCCGGCTCACCCGCCTGCACTTTCTCAAAGACCGGCTCTAAGTCCTTCGGCTCCTTGATGGCGGAAGTGTCGATGCCGTACTTCTCCACCAGATCCTTACGCATGAAGATCGCCGGAATACTGCCCCGCTCAATCTGCGTCGGCACACCGTACACGAACCCGTCCACGCTGTTGCCCTTCAATGTATCTTCCCCGAAGATCTCTTTCAGATTAGTACCGTACTGGTCAATCAGCCCGGCCATATCCATGACCTGCCCGGAGTGCATATACTGCACCGCGCTGGTAGCATTCGTATAGAAGATATCGATCTTCTCATCCCCTGCCAGCATCAGCTGCAGCTGCTGGGACGCGCTCGCCTAGGGCAGCACCACCAGATCCAGCCTGGCATTCAGTTCCTTTTCCAGTATTTCATTTACCTTGGCCTCGATCCGTTCTTCATCCGGCTGCTGGGTGCCGTTCAACACCATAGTCACCGTGTACGGCTCGCCGCCCGCTTCTCCTGCCGCACCGGAATCTGCTCCCGCGCTGCCGGAATCACCGGCAGTGCCGGCATCTCCACCTCCACAGCCTGCCAGAGAGACTGCCATCGTTGCCGCAAGTAATACTGCGATCAGTTTTCTTTTCATATCTCATCCTCCTGTTTTCGTGATTCTTGTTGGAAACACCGCTATCGTAACAAAAAAAGCCGGATGAATTCTATAACTCATCCGACTTTCCCATATCACTGATTTGACTTTTGTGACCGCAATCCGGCAGAACCTTTTTACCAGATCCTGTGACATTCCTCACTCTTCCCGCAGTCTTTCCACAATACTCTTCTTCCGCAGCTGTCTGTAACAGATCACGGGCGCTGCGGCCGCTACCAGCACAAGCACTGGCATCATGATCAGAAATGACCTGATCTGGAACCGATACTCGAAGAATAGCAGCACGTTATTCAAGGCCCGCAGCGTCAGCCAGGAAAACAGGCTTCCCAGAAGAAGGCTGATGACGCCGGAGATCGCGATATAACTGATGCCCTCGCAGACCAGCGTTTTCAACAGCTGGTCATTGGTCATGCCGATACTCTGCAGCATGGCAAACTCCCGCTTCCTGGAAATGATCTGTGTCAGGATGGCGTTGATAAAGTTCAGGATCCCGATCAGCGCGATTACCCCGGAAAGAGCAATTCCGATCGTTGCGATCACATTTATCATATTTTTAAATTCTTTCTGCAGCACTTCCTTCGTCAGATACCCCATCTCCGGATGCTGATCCGTATAGGCTTTGACCGCCGCTTCAAATGCCCTGCGCGCTTCCTCTTCTATCTGATAGGATACGGCAAAGCATCGTGTGAAACCTGAAGCGTCGTATCTGCCATACCCCCCGTCTCCCGCCGCATTCGACTCCTCGATCCCAAGTTCCGTTAACGGAAGAATCAGGTCACAGGTATTACCCGCATACCTGTGCAGCCCCAGACTGGACGGAATCTTAACGATGGCCATCACCTCATATTCCTTCTGGGTGAGATTTTCATACACATAATCTACGATCTCCCCTGCCGAATCGGTAATCTCACGTGCCACCGAATCTTCTGTCGCCCACTCTACCGTCACCTTATCGCCCGGGTGATACAGATGTTCTTCCGGCGAAAGAAAGTCGCCCCCGAGGATCTGCGTCAACAGCACATAATCCCCCGTCCGGAATTTATCCGCATCAAACGTCCCGTCCAGAACCTGAATATTCGCAAGAAGCGCCTCACTGTAGCCATAACAGTAGCCATTCATCGAGCGTTCCCCCTGCAGCATCCGGTTCAGATTATCCGTCTCGTAAATACTCTGACTCAGGCGGCCTGCTGCCTGCAGGTTCTGCATCTGCTCCTGTGCCTTGTCGTCAATCTGCAGCCAGGTAGAGAAACGGGTCCACATTTCCTGCCTTCCCTCAATGCCCTCCTGTCCGTCAGCCAGCCTCAATAATTCCGGCGCGATCTCCACACCGCTCTTACCGGAAGTTGCCCCCGTGATATCGCTGCTGCCCAGCAGGAAATCACCCGTGATCCGCTGCTCGATAAAGCGGTCGATGCGGAAACTGCCCACAGCCGTCATGACCACCATCAGCAGAATGATACTTAAAGAGATCGCCATAACGACAACCACCGTAGTGCGCCTGCTTCTCCCCAGATTGGAAAGCGCCATGGATAAGGCGCTGAACCGGCCGCCTTTTTTCTTCCTGGGCTTTTTCTTCTTTTTTAAAGATCCTCTGTCAGATGCGCCTTCCTGCGTATACCTGACCGCCTCGATAGGAGAGACGCTTCCCGCGATCCTGCCCGGCTTCCGGCTGCTCAAGTAAACGGTAAAAGCGGAAAATCCGGCTCCGCATAACAGGATCCAGGGCTGGAACTGCAAAGCCACCTCCATGCCGTCATAGTCCGAAAAGCTGAGCATAAAGGGCAGCACAAGCGCTCCGATCCCGTAGCCGGCCGCCAGACCGAGAGGAATACCCACCGCAGAAAGCATAAGCGCCTGCCGCCTGACCAGACGGCGGATCTGCCGCTTCGTCGTACCGATCGTTTTTAACAACCCGTAAAACCGGATATCGCTGATCACGGATATCTGAAAAATATTGTAGATGATCAGATACCCCGTAACCAATATGACCGCCACCACACAGATCAGGATCAAAACCGTCATCGGATCCGTCTCTTCCAGACGGCTGCTCATATAAGCCCAGTTCACGCCGTAAGACAACTCCGTATCCGGATCATAACCGGCGTTCCGGATCACGGTCTCTATCTTCTCTTCCAGATTTCCCACATCGTCAAAAAAAAGATTACCCGCCAGCAGGCCTACACCTTTATCTTCCGGATGCTCCTTTCCCCAGTTCTGAAAATCCTCGTCTGTGAGAGTGCCCCGCAGCCCTGTCCAGTAACGCTCCGACAGGAAAACTTCACTGGCATGACCGATCGCATCCCCCTGGTACCAGCCGCAGACCTCAAATTCCTCCTCGATCATCTCTCCCATAAACCGAAACCGCAGGGGAACCTTCTGCCCCAGCTCACAGGGCAGCCCCAGTTCCTCCAGAACAAAGGTATCTACAACGATCTCCTGCTCCGCTTCCGGCAGACGTCCTTCTGCCAGTGTGATAAACATATCCGCCAGTGTGTCCGTCTCCGGCAGATAGCGGATTTCCGTCTGTCGTTTCACGAAATTATCTGCCGTACCGATAAAAACGTTATAGCTGCTCTTCTTCACAAGCGGATCCGCGATGACCTTCTCATACTGTTTCCTCGTCGCCGCCTTCAGCCCGGCGTGAAATTTCCCGCCGACCTCCCGCATGGTATGCTCCTGTGCCACCTGCATGGCCCCGCCGACCAGAGAAAAAGTCGCCGTAAAGAGGATACCCGTCAGGACGATCGCCAGCACCGCAAAGAGATTCCGCATACGATTATTTCTCAGGCTGCGGTTCGACAACCTGCGGATGGATGCACCGTTATTGTTTCTCATAAGCGCACCTCCCCGTCTCTGCCGGCAGATGCCAGTTTCTTCGCGTTCATCGCAGAAGCTGCTTTCCCGGAAGCATTCCGCTCTGCAGGCTGATCAGAACGGTTCGCCCGGTTGTTTCCCGAATGGTCCTCCACGATGCGTCCGTCCTCGATATGGATCACCCTGTCACAAAGCTGGGCCAGCGCCTCATTGTGCGTGATCATCACGATCGTCTGGTGGAATTGTTCTCCCGTCAGTTTCAAAAGCCCCAGCACTTCCTGTGTCGTCCTGCTGTCCAGATTACCGGTGGGTTCGTCGGCCAGAATGATGGCAGGCTTCGTCGCCAGCGCCCTCGCGATGGCCACCCGCTGCTGCTGTCCGCCCGACAGCTGTCCCGGCAGATTATCAAGCTTATTCTCCAGGCCAAGCGTGTGGACGATCTCCTTCACAAACCCTTCGTCCACACTGCGCCCGTCCAGCTCCAGCGGCAGCACGATATTCTCATAGACGCTTAAGATCGGCACCAGATTATAACTCTGGAAGATAAAACCGATCTGCCGCCTGCGGAATATGGTCAGCTCATTCTCATTCAACTCGAAGATCTTCTTCCCTGCTACCGTGACCGTACCGCCGGTGGCATAGTCCAGCCCGCCCAGCATGTGCAGCAGCGTGGATTTCCCGGAACCGGAAGTGCCCACCACCGCCGCAAATTCTCCTTCCTCGATGGCCAGATTGACGCCGTCCAGTGCTTTCACCTGAATATCGCCATTGCCATAATACTTCTTTAAGTCTCTGGTTTCCAATATTTTCATGTAATTCCTTTCCTCCTTATCGTCTTACCTCCAACTTATCGTGTTGTCTGAAAGAATCGTTCCTGTATTATAAATTTTACAATTCTATTCTATCAGACCTTTCTTACAGCACCCTGACAGAACGAAGGAAAGGATGTGACAATTTTGTCAGAATAAAATAGACTCAACCGTCTTTGATGATCCGGCTTCAACCGCCGGATTTCATGATAGCAAACAATCCCGTGATATGATAAAATCAAAGATAAAGATGCAGGCCGGAAACGACCACCCATATAAGAGGAAGTGAAAGAAATGGCAGTTTATATTAATTCAAATACATCATACAAAGATTTTCAAATGCTCAGCAGCGATAAATTTTTTGTGGACAAATCCCTGATCATCGATAAGGTGAATGAACGGATCCACACAAAGAACCGCTGTCTGTGTATCACAAAACCCCGCCGTTTTGGCAAAACATCGGTACTGAATATGCTGGGCGCCTACTACGGAAAATCTTATCCGTCATCGGCCATCTTCGACCGGCTCAAGATCAGCCATTGCAAAAGTTATACGGTTCATCTGAATCAATACAACATCATTAACCTGAATATGAACTGCCTTCCCGATAACGGTAATTCTTACAGCGATTATACAGCGCTGATCAAGGGAACGATCGAAGACGATATTGAAGCGCTTTATCCGGAGTTGAAACGCGCCTCTTTTCGCAGCCTTCCCGATCTGCTTACCGCCACGAAAGACGAGTTCATCTTCTTTATTGACGAATGGGATTATATTTTCAGTCACGATCTGTACCGGGAGAATCACAGTGATTTCCTTGAATTCTTAAGATACCTGCTCAAAGACAGACCTTATGTGGCGCTGGCCTATATGACAGGCGTTCTGCCCATTAAAAAATACAGTACCGGTTCTGCTCTGAATATGTTTGACGAATATACCATGCTCAACGACTCCCTTTTTGACGAATACTTTGGATTCACAGAAGAGGAGTCCGCTGCGCTGTGCACCAGACAGTCGAATCTGTCACTGCAGGAAATCGCAGAATGGTACAACGGCTATCTCGCCGACGACGGCAGGAAATTATATAATCCCCGTTCCGTCATTCTGGCTTTGATCAACGGCAAATGCCGCAGTTACTGGACGAAGACCGGCAAACTGGATGAAGTCCTTTTCTTTCTGAAATATAACATCGGTGACGTTCGGGATGACGTGATAAAAATGGTCAATCATATCCCCGTCCGTCTCGAAATACTGGATGAATATACCGCCGGACAAAAATCCCCTTCCAACCGGGAAGAAATCTACGCCGCTATGATCATCTACGGACTTCTGTCTTACCACGACGGAGAACTGCGCATTCCAAACAAAGAATTAATGCTGGAGTTCCAGAAAGCACTGAAAGACGATGACTTCGGCGCTGTCGCAAAGCTCGTCAGGAATTCCGATGAAGTACTCAATGCCACACTGGATCAGCGAGCGGACATCGTTGTGGCATACCTGCACGACATTCACAACAGTGAGATTCCCATACTGAAGTACAACGATGAAAACAGCCTGGCCTGTGTCGTAACACTTGCCTATCTCTCTGCAAGAAATAAATACCGGATCGAGCGGGAAGAAAAAAGCGGCAAAGGATTTGCGGATTTCATCTTTTATCCCCGAAAAAGTCATCTGCCGGGAATTATTCTGGAATTAAAAGCCGACGGTACACCGGAAGAAGCAATCCGGCAGATAAGAGACAAAGAATACCACGAAAAACTCAAAAAAGTATCCGTCGAAAAAATCGTGATAGCGGGCATATGTTACGACAGAGCGTCGAAAGAACACCAGTGCAGGATTGAGATTTTATAACAGACTCCCTGTAAAAAGCCGCAGGGCTCATGCATTCAACAAAAACAAAGAAAAGCGGCTCCCCTGCCCCACTCTGGACGCCACCGTGATATACCCTTTCTCCTGCAGTACGATCAGCTGCGCCAGATAAAGTCCCAGCCCGCTGCCCTCCTGCTGTTCCACCATTCCGCTGCGGTAGAAACGCTTAAAGATCAGGTTATATTCCTTCTCGGAAATACCGATCCCCTCGTCGGCGATGGTGATCTTCGTATACAGATCCAGCCTCGTCACACCCACATGGATGCTACTGTGCCGGGGCGAATATTTGATGGCATTTTCCAGAATATTGGCCAGTGCTTCCGCAGTCCATTTCGGATTGTGGATCAGGTTAAAGTCCTGAAATTCTTCCACCGCCAGTGCAATGTCCTTCGCCGCCGCCTGACCGTAGACATGCCCCAGAGAGCGTGCGATCGTCTCCTTGATCCCTGCTGCCTCCACGGGAAACCGGATCATCCCGTTTTCCAGCCGGGAAGCCTTTAAGAGACTGGCCATCAGCCACTGCATCTTATCCGCCTGACTTTTCACATGCAGCAGAAATTCCCGCCGCCTGGCCTCGTCCCCGCCGATCGCCGGGTCCTGCAGAAGCTCCGTATCCATGACGATATTTGCCAGCGGTGTTTTCAGCTGATGGGACAGATCGGAGAGCAGTTCCATGATCTGATCCTTCTCCCCCACCGCCTGCTTTTCCCGAAACCGGGCGTCCGTTACAATACGCCGCAGCTGGCTGACGATCCTGGATTCCCTTGTCTCCTGAATATCCACATCAGCCGGCATGTCACGTCTCTCACCGTCCGGACTGCTCCGCTGAAAGCTGTCCAGAATCCGATCCATCTTCCGCCACTGCAGCAAAAACCAGGCCGTACCCACAGCAAACGCCGTCAGGCACAGCCCAAGACAGACTGCCAGGATCCAGATTACTGTCTGCTCTGCCAGAGCCAGCCCTGCCATCCCCATCACGCCTTCTCCTCCCACAGATAGCCAATCCCCTGAATGGTGCGGATATGATCACCGCCCAGTTTCCTGCGCAGGCGGCTGATATTGACAGACAGCGTATTCTCTTCCACATAATTTCCGTCCACATCCCACACCCGCTGCAGGATCTGCTCCTTTAACAGCGCCCGGTTCTTATTCTCCAGAAAAAACTGCAGCAGCCGGAATTCCGTCATACTCAGGTCCAGCTCCTCTCCCTGACTAAAAGCACGAAACGTCCGCAGATCCAGCGTCACATCCCCGGACGTGATCGTCGTCTGCACCGCTTCGTTCCGCTCCCCTTTCCTGCGCAGAATATTCTGCAGTCTGATCTTTAAGACGGAGACCGAGAAAGGCTTCGTGATATAGTCATCCGCCCCGCTCGTCAGCCCCATGATCTCATCCGTCTCCAGATCCCGTGCCGTCAGCATCAGGATTACCGTCTCTCCTTCTGTGCCAGACCGCTGACGCACCTTCTTACAGAAGTCAAGACCGTCGCCGTCGGGCAGATTCAAGTCCAATATAACGGCATCCGGCTTTTCCTGCGCAAAAAGCGCCTCTCCTTCCCGCAGCGTGCGTGCGCTCACCACCGCATATCCCTCCTGCTCCATCGCAAAGGATATGCCACGATTTAAACCGGTATCGTCTTCTATGATCAACAGCTTCATCTAAAAACCTCCTGTCATGTCCTGCAGGGCGCAAACTGTCTCGCTGGCCTGCAGCTTCTGTACAGACACACCGTCTCCCCTTCCCGCAGTGCAGAACACAATGTCATATCCCACACGCATTGCCCGGAAGAAAACCGCAGCCTGTCCTTATAAGGCGGCAAATGCCTGCTCCAGGTCAGCAATCAGATTTTCCTCCCCTTCCAGGCCGCAATGAATCCTGATCAGATTCTGTGCCCCACCAAGCCATGCCGTTTCCTCCTCGGACGCTCTTGCAAAAGGCATGGTCACAAGACTCTCGAAGCCGCCCCAGCTTACCCCGATCTTAAAGACGCGAAGAGCCTGACAAAACGCCTTCGCCTGCTCCACCGAACCATCAAGTTCGAAGCTCATAAGGCCGCAGTTACCTTGCTGCTGTTTCTGCATCAGCTCATACTGCTGGAAGGAGGGCAGCCCCGGATAATGCACCTTTTTCACCCGTGGTTGTTTTTCCAGATACGCCGCCACGGCAAGAGCTGTCTTTTCATGCTGCCGCAGACGCACCTCCAGCGTGCGGATACCACGAATGCCCAGCCAGGCTTCCATCGGTCCTAAAATACCGCCGTACAGTTCCCGCATCAGGGACAGCTTCGCAAGCAGCTCTTTATCCTTCGCCACCAGCACCCCGCCGATGATATCACTGTGTCCGCC
>VSOD01000259.1 GCA_009774655.1 Lachnospiraceae bacterium | reverse complement strand
TCCTCATTCTGGAAAAAAACACAGGCCGCTTTCCGCAGTCCCGTCCGGTACATGGTAACGATCAGCTTCAAAAGCATTCCCGTGCGGTCAAAAGCGCCGCCCAGCCCGGTGATCGTGGCGATATACGGAATCTTTCTCATCCCCGCCGCAAATCCACCGTAAATATTCGGCTTGATCGTATAAGTCACCACCAGATCCGGTTTTATATCCTTCATCATCCGGCTGTAAGTCCGGTACAACTTCAGATCCTCCAGCGGATTGATGCCCCGGCGGTTGATCGCCGTCTTCACGATCCGGCATCCCTGCGCCGCCAGCTCCTTTTCCTTCACGTCGTCCGGCATACTGATATAAACCTGGTACTCCCCAAGCAAAGCCAGCACGAACTCATTGCGAAAGTCATACAGCCCGCCGGAAGAATTCGTTAAGATCAATACTTTTCTCATGCCGCTCCATTCTTCTTATCCTTAAGGCACGATCCTGGTCCCGCTCATGTCCCGGATCGCGATCTCATTGTATTTCATCATGCAGATATTCTCTGCATACGCCCCGATCTCCACCGCATTCTCCTGTCCTGCCAGATTCCGGAACACGGCTGCCGGCATATTCACCCCGCAGGCGTAGGCGTGGGGATAGCCGCCGCCGAACCGCGGATTCACCTCGGAAATATAATAAACGCCGTCAATCTCAAATATATCAATATCGATCATCCCGCAAAACCCGCAGGTCTCCGCGAAATGCCTGATCAGCTCAAACAGTTTCTCATCCTTAAAAGATACCGACTTATCCGTCTCTCCCGCCCGCATCTTGATCTTCTTTTTCACAAAGATGGAAGTGCACCTGCCGGAGATCATATCCATGTAGACGTCCGCGCCGTATTCCTGCCCGTCCATATACTCCTGTATCATCAGGTCGTCATACAGGTCAAACAGCACTTCGATCTCTTTCGCGCTGCCCACCTTATTGATGTGCAGACTGGCACTGCCCCTCACCGGCTTCACAAAGACCGGATAGGAAATTTCCCCGCACTCTACCGCCCGGTAAAATGCCTCCTTGTCCAGATAACATTTCCCGGTCGGGATCTGCATCTTCTGCAAAAGCTCATACATCCTGTATTTATCAAAACAGGTCTCCACCAGATCATAATCCGATATGATCGGCGTCGTTCCCACTGCCAGAAACTTCTCCCGCTCCTTCGCCAGCAGGCTGAGTTCCGGGTCGATCAATGAGAAAACACCTGTTATCTTTTCTTTTCGGCAAATATCCAGGATCACATCCAGATAGTCCGGCGCTGTGATCCTCGGCACCAGATAGAACGCGTCCGCCTCATAGACGGCCGGCGCCAGATTGCTGCAGTCCGTGGCGATCACACGCCCCCTGTCCCCCAGCTCCTTTTTAAAATACTGCACGACCTTATCCCGCGTCCCCGCACTCAAGATCAATAAATTCATATCCATGTCTCCATTTCTGTGCTGCATACATCACCGCAGCCTGCCCGTCTCCTCCAGCCGCTTCTTACGAATCTCTGCAAAGTTGCCCTCCACCGCATTGGTATCCTCGGCCACCTCCTCAGAATGCCCGAGAACCGTCTGCACCGTCATCCACAGCACCTTCAGATCCATTGCAAACGAAAGATTCTTAACATATTCCACATCTTTCTCAAGCCGCCTGTCCCAGTCAAGGAAATTCCGGCCGCTGACCTGCGCCAGCCCCGTCAGCCCCGGCCGTACACTGTGCCGCAGCTTCTCCTGTTCGGTGTAATAAGGCAGATACGATACCAGCAGCGGCCTCGGCCCTATGATACTCATATCCCCCTTCAAAATATTAAAAAGCTCCGGCAGCTCGTCCAGACTCGTCCCCCGCAGGAATCTGCCGAACTTCGTAAGCCGCACCGCATCCGGCAGAAGATTGCCCTGCGCATCCTTCTCGTCCGTCATCGTCCGGAACTTACAGAGCGTAAAGATCCGTTCGCCCTTCCCCGGCCGCTCCTGCTTAAACAGCACCGGACTCCCCAGCTTCACCCGCACCAGCACCCACAGCACCGCCAGCACCGGACTCAGCACGATGATCCCGCACAGCGAAAGCAGAAAATCCAGCCCCCTCTTTACAAAATGCTTATACATACCTTCTCTCCTGCAAGTAACCCCCGCTCACATTGTCTCCAGATCCCCGCTTCTATCTCACATCCCGATACAATGCATAATAATCGGTCTCCATATTGTCCGCATACTTCTCATAGAATTTCTTCGCATCATCCAGCGCCTTATTATAGACCCTGCAGCCCAGTACTCCCTGAAAGAAATCCAATATATTCCCAGTCCCGATGATCCCCAGCTCCAGATCATACTCCTCCCTGAAAAACTGCGCTATCTCGTCACAGATCTGCTTCTTCTCCTGCTCATTTAACTCATACATATCCTGCAAAACACTCCCTCACCGTCCGGATGATCAATTCCATATCCTCATCCGTATTCTTAATATCGCTCGGCAGGCACAGTCCTCTCGCAAAGACATCCTCTCCCACGCTTCGCCCGTCCTCATAATGGGGCATGAAATCCTCCCCCGCAAACACCGGCTGCATATGCATCGGCTTCCAGATCGGCCTGGACTCTGCATTGATCTCTTCCAGTGCATCCATTACCATATCAGGTGTTACTTTACTCTCTTTTGCAATCAGCATCCCCGACAGCCAGCAGTTCGCGTCTCCGTCCGGATTGAGGGGATTCATGCTGATCTCCGGTACATCCGCAAAAGCCGCCTGATACTGCCTGTAAATCTCCTGCTTCCGCTTCTTATGCTCCTCCAGGTGCAGCAGCTGTCCTCTGCCGATACCCGCCGTGACATTACTCATCCGATAATTGTATCCGATCTCGGAATGCTGATAGTGTCTGGCCGGATCTCTGGACTGGGTGGCAAAAAAGGTCACCCGCTTCGCCGCCGCTTCCTCGGCCGACACAAACATGCCGCCGCCGGACGTCGTGATGATCTTATTCCCGTTAAATGAATAAATCCCGTATTTTCCAAATGTTCCCGTATGTCTGCCCCGGTAGGTACTGCCCAGCGACTCGGCTGCGTCTTCCACAAGCGGCACCTGATGCTCTTCGCAGATCGCCATGATCTCGTCCAGCTTCGCCGGCGTCCCGTAAAGATGCACACAGATCACCGCCTTCGGGTGCGGATACTTCTCGAAAGCCCGCCGCAGCGCCTGCGGCGACATGTTCCAGGTGTCCGGCTCCGAATCAATAAACACCGGCGTCCCGTTTTCGTAAATGATCGGGTTGCAGGATGCCGAAAAAGTCAGATCCGACACAAACACCACATCTCCCCGCTCCACACGAAGCAGCTTAAGCGCCATATGGATGGCCGCCGTCCCCGCACTCAGGGCGGCGGCATGTCCGCAGCCCGTATACGCCGCGATCTCCTGCTCAAAAGCATTCACATTCGGCCCCAAAGGCGCTACCCAGTTGGTATCGAATGCCTCCTGCACATATTTCTGTTCCTCACCATGCATGGTGGGCGATGATAAGTAGATTCTCTTTCTGTCCATCATAAATCCCCTCCTTTTCACCATACCGCATTCCCGCTCTCATCCGGCGTATGGTAGGTCGGCACAATCTTTTTGATCAGCGGCCTGATATTCGAATTCTCGATCTGGCACTCATCCTTCAACTCCTTTAACTGCATGAAAAACTCCTGCTCATCCAGCTCAATCGGTTTGCCGATATGAATCATCCTGTTGGCCGTATCCTTCATGCCCTCTTCTTCCATCAGAAGCTCTTCATAAAGTTTCTCACCCGGCCGCAGCCCCGTGAATTCGATCTTGATATCTTCTCCCACGCGGAAGCCGGAGAGCTTGATCAGATTCTCCGCCAGCGTCAAAATCTTCACCGGCTCTCCCATATCCAGCACGAAGATCTCACCGCCCTTAGCGTAAGCCCCTGCCTGCAGGACCAGCGAAACAGCCTCCGGGATCGTCATAAAATAACGTATGATATCAGGATGCGTTACCGTAACCGGGCCGCCGGCTGCGATCTGCCTGCGGAACAGCGGGATCACGCTGCCGTTGCTGCCGAGCACGTTCCCGAAACGTACCGCCACAAATTCCGTATTGTAATGCTTGTCAAAAGTCTGGATGATCATCTCACAGATCCGCTTGCTGGCCCCCATGATATTGGTCGGATTTACAGCCTTATCCGTGGAGATCATGACGAACCGCTGCACACCGCTCATCGCCGCCGCCTGGGCCGTCTTGAAGGTGCCGAACACATTGTTCTTCACCGCCTCTGTGGGACTGTCCTCCATCAGCGGCACATGCTTGTGGGCCGCCGCATGATAGACGATATGCGGTCTGTACTGGGAAAAGATATAGTTCATCCGGTTGGTATTGCGCACCGAAGCGATCAACACCACCAGATCCAGTTCCGGATACTTTTTCTTTAACTCCTGTTGAATATCATAAACCGAATTCTCGTAAATATCCACGATCACCAGCTGTTTTGCCTTATGCGCGGCAATCTGCCGGCACAGCTCGCTGCCGATAGAACCGCCGCCGCCGGTGACCAGCACCACCTTGCCCTGCACATAGCCGAGAATGGAGTCCATATCCACCGTGATCGGATCCCGTCCCAGCAGATCTTCCACCTCCACGTCCCGCAGCTTGCTCACACTCACTTCCCCGTTCACCAGCTGGTACATACCGGGCAGTGAACGCAGCTTGCAGTTCGTATCCTTACAGATCTCCAAAAGCTCCCTGATCTCTGTCCTCGGTGCAGAGGGCATGGCCACAATGATCTCATCCACATCATAGACATCGGCGCACTCCACGATCTTATCACGTCCGCCTACCACCTTGATGCCCTGAATGAACTTGCCCCATTTCCCCTTGTCGTCGTCGATGATACACTTGATGACCATCGTGGAAAAGTTGCTGTTCACGATCTCCTTGATGATCAGATTCGCCGCCTCTCCCGCGCCAATCACCATCACGGAGATCAGATTCTTCTTGTTCTGCTGCTTATGCTTAAGCCCCCGGAAAAACCGGTAGGAAAAACGACTGGCAAAAATACAGACCACCAGCGCCGCCAGATAGGCCATATAATAACTTCTCGGCACCGCCTGGGTCGTTATCTTAAAAAACTGCAGGCCGACCGCACCGGCCACCATTGACATCACGCACGCCACCACGATATTCTGCAGCTCCGTCTCCCCGGCAAAAGCCCACAGACTGCTGTACAGATGCATGATATAGAAGATGATCAGCGTCAAAAGAATATTGATCGGCAAAAATCGCTCAATAGGACGCATGAAATGATCCGGAATCGAATCAATATGAAAATCGTAACGCCACAGGATCGCCATATAACTGGCGATGATAATGCTGATCACATCATAGATGATGAGCGCCGTTCTCCTGTAAAATAATTTCGCATTAAAAGGTTTTCTCTTCTTTTCCACACTTTTTTCCATAACCAGACTACACCGCCTTCCGGCTGTCGATAAGAAGCGGCCCCAATACCAACAACAGGCAGCACGCGATCGGACAGCAGGGATGGAAGATCCACTCCGTCAGCCCTGCCACTGCAAACAGGATCAGGATCGCCAGCGGCAGCGCCGCACAGACCCGATCCTCCCTGTGCCTGTAAAAATAAACCGCCGCCTGGATCAGGGTGCCCAGCCCCAGCAGGATAAAAGCCGCCCCCACATAGATACCGTGGTCGTAGGCAACCTGCAGATAAATATTGTGGGCATGGACAAGGAAATTCCCGTCCGGCTCCATAATACCCATATCATCATGGCCGATCTTGTTCAGGTTCTTATAATAAGCCCTGAAAATCTCCATCCGCCCGTTTGTATAATTGTCTTCCGCCTCCGGGTTTTCTTCCGCAGCAGCTTCCGCCGCCGCTTCCGCTCCTGCCGCCGTATCTTCCGCAGATGCAAGCAGGATAGGTTCCGCCCCGGTAAGCAGCCTGTTACGCTGCTGCTCCTCTTCTGCATCGGCGACCATATAGATCGCCCTCAGACTTTCTTCCTCGGGAATTCCCAGAATCTTCATCTGAAAGACCTGAATAAAACGCTGTATCGTTATATATTAGTAAGA
>VSOD01000258.1 GCA_009774655.1 Lachnospiraceae bacterium | reverse complement strand
CTATACTTTAATATATTATGAGTGATATTGCAAGACCCAGCTCAAAACGTGACCGTGATCGTTGTTCCCTCCCCCGGTTCGCTCACAAGCGTCAGCCCGGCGCGGTGCACGGCCACGATATGCTTTACGATGGCCAGACCCAGCCCCGTGCCGCCGGTAGATTTCGAGCGGCTTTTGTCCACTCTGTAGAACCGCTCAAAGATCCGCTCCTGACATTCTTTCGGAATACCGATCCCCGTATCCTGCACCCGCAGTGTCCGCCTCCCGTTCGCGTCCTCTACGCTGACCACGACAAAACCACCGGCGTTGTTATAGCTGATAGCGTTGTCACACAGATTATAAAGCAGCTCTTCCAGCATCTGCCTGTCTCCCTGTACCATAACGCTGCCGCCTTCCAACCGCAGATCCACCTCCCGCTCTTTTGCCCGCAGCTGCAGCATCTCTACGCAGTCTCTTGCAATTTCATACAGGTCGATCTGTTCAAAAGGAATCTCCCGGTCCTGCACGTCCAGCTCCGACAGACGTATAGTGTCATTGATCAGCATCAAAAGCCGGTTGGCGTTCCTGCGGATCTCCGAGGCAAATCTGACCGCATCCTGCCCCACGGCCATCCCGTTCTCGATCAGCTCCGCATAGCCGGAGATGGCCGTCAGCGGCGTCTTCAGCTCATGGGACACATTGGCGCTGAACTCCTGCCGCATATTTGCATTGCGGACGATGGCATCATGCTGTGTCCTGATGGTCTTTGCAAATGGCAAAAGCTCCTCGTAAATCTCTTTTTCCCCGATATGATCCATATCTTCCACCAGCCTGCCGATCGGCGCCACCAGACTGGCCGTGAGATAACGGGACAGAAAAACGCACAGCGCCAGAATCGCACAGACCGCCGCCAGAATCGCCGGCAGAGACCGGTAGAGGATACTCCAGATGCTGTGGGATTCTCTGGCCACCCGAAGCACATTGCCATCCGGCAGCAGGATCGTATAGTAAAAGGTGCTCCGCTGCATGGTGGAAGACTGTCTGACAGACCTGCCCTCTCCCTCCCGCAGCGCTTCCGCCACCTCCGGCCGCCCCGCATGATTGTCCATCCCGCCTATATCCGCATTGCTGTCGTAGAGCACTTCGCCTTCCGGTGTGATCACGGTGGCGCGGACATTTTCCCTGCCTTGGCTGTAGCGATCAATGTAGGCGTAATTTTTCACTGCACCCGCATCCGATTCGGCATCAGGCATATCATCTGCAGCCGCATCCGATACGACATCCTGCATTTCATCTGCAGCCATTGTCCCGCCGTCAGCCAGCGCCTGGGCATAGATCCTCAGATCCTCCATCACCTGCGCCTGAAAGAGGCGGTAGAACACCACCGCCATCAGCAACAGCGTGATCACGATCGCCATCGACGACAAAAACATAAGCTGCCTGTTAATCTTTTTCTTCATGAACGCCCCCATAAGTCCGCTTCGACACAAACGTCCACAAAAAGCAGCGTTCCCGCCTTACGGCTTCTGCACCGATCATCTGAACCGATCTGCTACACCGATCCGTCATTCTCCAGAAAATAACCCACGCTGCGCACGGTCCTGATCATACCGCCCGCCTCTCCCAGCTTCTGCCTGAGTGTCTTGATATGCATATCCAGCGTTCTGGATTCCCCCTGAAAGTCACTTCCCCACACATGGTTCAGAATTTCCTCTCTTGTCGTCACGATCCCTGCCCGCTGCATCAAAAGCCGCAGCAGTTCATATTCCTTATAGGTCAGTTCGCAGAGCACACCGCCCACATACACGGCATGTCGTTCCCCGTCCAGAATGATCTTCCCGATGGTCAGGGATTTCTCCCCCTTCTCCTCCCCGCTCCTGCGCAGCAGCGCCCGCACTCTGGAGATCAGCTCCATCACGCCAAAGGGCTTCGTGATATAATCGTCCGCCCCCATATCAAGTCCCCGCACCTTGTCAAGCTCCGTTGTCTTGGCCGTGACAAGGATGATCGGCACCTGCCTGGTCCGCGGGTCCTCGCGCAGCTTCTTCGTCACCGCCAGACCACTCTCATCGGGCAGCATAATATCCAGCAGCACCAGGCACGGCACCCGCTCCCGCACCGCCCGGTAGAAATCCGCACCGTTCTCATACACCTGCACATCGTAGCCGCTGTTTTTCAGCGCGAAACTCTCGATCTCGCTGATATCCCTGTCGTCCTCCACCACATAGATCAATCCCATGTCCAAACACCCCGATATCTCTGTTCTTTAACCTTCTTTATAGATTACCACATTTTTGCTGTGAAAGTACATACTCCGTTTGCTGCTCTTTCTTTTATTTTAAACGCATGCTACGGCAGCACATACTCCTGTCTAAGCCCCTCGTACAGCGTCCGGAACTGCTCTTCATCCCGTCTCTTTTCCCGGCTCTCTATGCTGTAGCCGTGCATTTCCATGGAATCCTCCTCCCACACCTGCACCACGCTCACTGCAATCTGGGCACAGTGGGCCGCGATCCGCTCATAGGCCGTCACGATATCCGCCAGCAGGAATCCAAGTTCAACCGTACACTTCCCTTTCCTGAGCCTTTTTACATGCCGTTTGCGCACCTGTGCCCCCAGCTCGCCGATCACCTCCCGCAGAGCCTGCGCTTCATACAGACTGTCCGCGTTTTCCTCCCGAAAGATGCCTTCGGAAATTGCCAGCATCCGCAGCACCGCCCGGGAAAAAATCTCCAGTTCCTCCTGCGCCTTGGCAGAAAAAGTCAGCTCCTTCTCTTTCATCTTACCATAAGCCATGGCAATGCCCGCCGCGTGATCCGAGATCCGTTCGAAATCCCCGATACAGTGCAGATACAAAGTCAGCGCACGGCTGTCCTTCTCCGAAAGATCCTTTCCCGTCAGTTTCAACAGATACGTACCGATCACATCCTCATAACGGTCCACATCCTTTTCCAGCTGCCTGACGCCTTCCGCCGTCTCTTTCGTATAACTGTCCAGCAGGCCTATGGCCTCCTTACATGACTCCTGCACCGTATCCGCCATATGACAGATGACCTTCCGGCACTGCTCCATGGCCAGAGACGGATTGTTCATAAAACGGCTGTCCAGCGCCTTCACATCCTCGTCGATATACCGCACCGCCATATGTTCCACGCTGTCCTCTTTGATAGTCAAATAGGCCAGCTTCTCCAGCAGATCAGAGAACGGAAGCAGCAGACAGGTGGCAAACACATTGAACACCGTATGCACCACCGCGATCCCATAAGGCTGCGCTGCCCGCTCCATAAAGTCAAAAACAACCGCCCCGTGCAGCAGATAAAAAAGTGCCATAAACACGATCGTACCGATCAGATTAAAATACAGATGCACGATGGCCGCTCTTCTGGCGCCCCGCGACGTCCCCACGGAAGACAGCAGCGCCGTCACACAGGTTCCGATGTTCTGCCCCATGATAATGGGCACCGCCACACTGTAGGACACCGCCCCGGTAGCGCACAGCGCCTGCAGGATACCCACAGAAGCCGAAGAACTCTGGATTACGGCCGTCAGGATGATGCCGGCGATCATCCCGGGGATCGGACTGGAAAATAAAAGCAGAATATTCGTAAATTCCGGCACATCCGCCAACGGCTTGACCGCCGCCGACATGGTATCCATCCCGATCATAAGCACCGCAAAACCGATCAGGATCGTGGCCGCATTTTTATGCTTCTCTTTTCCGGAAAAAAGCAGCAGGATCACGCCCACCAGCGCAAAAATCTGGGAAAAGGCCGAAGGCTTTAAAAGCTGCATCACAAAGCTGCCACTCTCAATGCCCGTCAGGCTTAAGATCCACGACGTGATCGTCGTGCCCACATTGGCCCCCATAATAATACCGATGGCCTGAGACAGCTTCATCATCCCAGAATTGACGAACCCGACCACCATCACCGTAGTCGCGGAAGAAGACTGGATCACGGCCGTAACGCCCGCTCCCAGCAGCACCGCCCGCCATTTGCTGTAAGTCATTTTCTCCAGGATCTGTTCCATCCTGCCGCCGCTGGCCCGGGACAGCCCCTCCCCCAGCAGATGCATACCATACAGAAACAGAGCCAGTCCGCCCATCATCGTCAGTACATCAAAAAAATCCATGATAACCTCCTCATCACAACCAAAACCTACTATTGCTATTATGGTTTGACGTTATCATGAATTTATCCGTTCCACTATCATGTAATTGTAAAGGAAATGTAAAATATACGTAAACCAGGCACTTTAGCCCAGTCCAAAGCCGGATTGCCACAGGCAGGCCGCCACGCCGCTTTAACCATATCTCCCCGCAATATAGTCCCTGGTCCTTCTGTCCTTCGCTTTGGAAAAAAGATGCCCGGTACAGCCCCGCTCAACCACCTCGCCCGCCAGAAAAAAGGCGGTATCATCCGACACCCGCGCGGCCTGCTGCATATTGTGGGTGACGATAACGATGGTATATCTTTTTTTCAGCTGCAAAAGCAGTTCTTCTATTTTAAGTGTCGAGACCGGATCCAGCGCCGACGTGGGCTCATCCATCAACAGCACTTCCGGTTCCACCGCCAGCGCACGGGCGATGCACAGCCGCTGCTGCTGCCCGCCGGAAAGCCCAAGCGCCGGTCTTTTCAACCGGTCTTTCGCCTCCTCCCAGACAGCCGCCTGTCGCAGGCTTCTCTCCACGATTCCGTCCAGTCTGGCTCTGTTCTTCTCCCCATGGACTCTCGGCCCATAGGCAATATTGTCATAGATGCTCATCGGAAAAGGATTGGGCTGCTGGAATACCATACCCACCCGCTTTCGCAGCACTGTCACATCCACGCCGGGCGCATAAATCTCCTCGCCGTCCAGACAGACCCGGCCCGTGATCTTCACCCCCTGTATCAGGTCATTCATCCGGTTCAGGGTTTTCAGAAAAGTGGATTTGCCGCAGCCCGAAGGCCCGATCAACGCCGTCACCGCACCTGCCCGAATGTCCATGGTGACCGCTTTCAGTGCATGGTGCGTCCCGTAGTACAGGTTCAGATCTGTTGTCTCTATCTTGCTGTTATTCATAAAATCACCCCATTCTTGCTCAACGCGCGAATTTGGGCGCAAGCACAAATTTGCCTGTGAAAAATTTATTTTTCACAGCAGTCACCTTCCCCACCAGCGGGTCAGAATTTTTAAAAGAAGGTTAAAGAGCAATACAAGGCACAGCAATACCGCCGCAATCCCAAATGCCACATCATACTCCGCTCTGGCCATGCTCAAATACATCTGAATCGTGAGCGTCCCACCGGACTCCATGATCTTATGGATAAATCCGCCTCCGGAGTCCGGCAGGAAATAACCGCTCCCCGCCGTAAAAAGCAGCGCCGCCGATTCCCCCACGATACGCCCCACCGCCAAAAGGATACCCTTCACGATACCAGGCATGGCCGAAGGCAGCAGGATCGTGCGGATCATATGCCACTTGGTAGCTCCCATGCCGATGGCGCCGCTCCGGTAACTCTCCGGCACCGTCCGCAGCGCCTCCTGCGTATTGCGCGTGATCAACGGCAGTATCATCAAAGCCAGCGTCAGCGCCCCGGTCAGGATCGAATAGCCCATTCCCAGCGTGGTGCCGAAAAACACCATCCCGAACAATCCGAAAACAATGGAGGGAATGCCCGCCAGCGTCTCCGTCGCAAACTCAATAAACCGCACCCATCTGCCAGGCGCCGCATACTCGTTCAGCCAGACCGCCGCCCCCACTCCTGCCGGCACAGCCACCACAAGCGTCAGCACTACGATATAGACCGTATTGACCAGATTCCCTGCGATGCCGACAGTCCCCTTCACCACACTGGTCACCGTCGTAAAAAAAGGAAGCCCGAGAACCGGAACCCCTTTCGCAAAAACATAAAGGATTATTCCGGCCAGCAGCAGCACCGCATAAAAGGCCGCAAGATAGATGAAAGTAAACGCGACGGCGTCTTTTATTTTTCTCGACATGGCATCCCGCTCCTTTCCACGCGGCGGTTTCCTTTTCCATAAATCTGTCCGGCCTCCGTTTTCCTGCCTTCATGCTTCTTCTCTGACTCCTGTCTTATAAAGTATAGTAAACGAAATTTCTAATGTCGTTAACTATATATC
>VSOD01000257.1 GCA_009774655.1 Lachnospiraceae bacterium | reverse complement strand
CAAGTATGATTGATTTTGACTGATTATGAATGTATAATGCAACTATAGTAAATGATACAAACTAAGAAAGGGGAGGGCAAGAGATGATTTATACGGTTACTTTTAATCCGTCGCTGGACTATATCGTTTCGGTCGAGGACTTTAAGCTGGGATTGACGAACCGGACCAGTTCGGAACTGATGCTTCCCGGCGGGAAGGGATTAAATGTTTCCATGGTGCTTGGTAATCTGGGCATTGAGAATACGGCGCTTGGGTTTGTGGCAGGATTTACGGGAGAGGAGATCGTCCGCAGGATAGAGCAGATGGGGGTAAGGGCGGATCTGATCCGGATAAACAACGGCATATCGCGGATCAATGTGAAGCTGCAATCTATCGACGGGACGGAGATCAACGGCTGCGGGCCGCAGATCAGTGAGCGGCATGTGCAGGAGCTGCTGGAGAAACTCGACATTCTGGGAGCCGGTGACGTGCTGATCCTTGCCGGAAGCATTCCCGGTTCCATGCCGGACGATATGTACAGAAGGATCATGGAGCGGCTGGAAGGCCGGGGTTTGATGATCGCAGTGGATGCCACGAAAGATCTGCTGGTCAATGTACTGACGTATCATCCTTTTCTGGTAAAACCGAACAACCATGAGCTGGGTGAGATCTTCGGCGCAGAGCTTAAGACAAGGGAAGAAGTGATACCGTATGCGAAGAAGATGCAGGAGATGGGAGCGGTGAACGTGCTTGTTTCCATGGCCGGTGAAGGGGCCGTGCTGGCATCAGGGGACGGCAGCATTCATGACGCGCCGGCTCCGGAAGGACGGCTGATCAACGGCGTGGGGGCAGGAGACTCCATGGTGGCCGGCTTCCTCGCAGGCTGGATGGAGCAGAAAGATTATAGCCATGCTTTTGCCATGGGAATAGCAGCGGGAAGCGCCAGCGCTTTCTCCGAACAGCTGGCGACGAAGGAAGAAGTGAAAGCCGTCTACCGGCAGGTGAGGAAACAGCAGGCGGATGAATAGAACGAGTCGGCCGATCGAAACATGCGGGTAAATGGAAGACAGGGAAAATAGGAGGAGTAGTACGATGAGAATTACAGAACTTCTGGATAAGAGAAGCATTTCTCTTGCCGGAGCGCCGGCGAACAAGGAAGAGGCGCTGGATCAGGTCGTGGAGCTGATGGTGCGAAGCGGCAGGATCAATGACAAAGAAGCGTACCGCAGACAGGTGTATGCGAGAGAGGAAGAGAGTACCACCGGAATCGGGGAAGGCATAGCGATTCCCCACGGCAAATGTGATGCGGTGACAAGCCCCGGCCTGGCGGCGATGGTAGTAAAAGACGGCGTGGATTTTGATGCGCTGGACGGTGAACCGGTGACGCTGATCTTCCTGATCGCGGCTCCCAACACAGAAGATAACGTACATCTGGACGTATTGAGCAAGCTGTCAGTCTTGATGATGGATGAGGACTTTTCCGACAGTCTGCGTAATGCCGCGTCGGTGGAGGAATTTCTGGCGATCATCGACAAGGCGGACGACGAGAAGGCCGGCATAGACGAGCGGTTGGCGGATACCGGTTCGGCCGATGCGGGTCAGGTGAAGATTCTGGCGGTGACCTCCTGCCCGACCGGGATTGCCCACACCTATATGGCGGCGGAAGGAATCGAGAAGGCGGCAAAAGAGAGAAGCTGTTTTGTCAAGATCGAGACAAGAGGTTCCGGCGGAGCCAAAAATGTCCTTACGGCGAAAGAAATTGAAGAGGCTGACTGCATCATTGTCGCGGCCGACGCGCAGGTGCCCATGGATCGTTTTGCCGGCAAGAAAGTTATCGAATGTCAGGTTTCGGACGGAATCAGCAAGGCAGGTGAGTTGTTGGACCGTGCTATTCGCGGCGATGTGCCGGTTTATGTGGCAGCGGCCGGAGCGCGGCCTGCGGCTCAGACCTCCGGGAAAAGCGGCAGTGCGGGACACCAGATCTACACGCAGCTGATGAACGGCGTTTCTCATATGCTTCCGTTTGTGGTGGGCGGCGGTATCCTGATCGCAATCGCCTTTTTGATCGACGGCCTGAGCGTGGATATGAATACCCTTGATGTGGCGGAGAGAGCGAATTTCGGTACGATCACGCCTGCGGCCGCATGGTTCAAACAGCTGGGGGATACGGCATTCGGCTTTATGCTTCCGGTACTGGCGGGCTTCATCGCCATGGCGATCGGTGACAGACCGGCGCTGGCTCTTGGATTTGTGGGCGGCATGATCGCTTCCGGCGGAAAGTCCGGTTTCCTGGGCGCACTGGCGGCCGGTTTCCTGGCGGGTTACACGATCGTAGTGCTGCGCAGAATCTGTGATAAACTGCCCGATTTTCTGGAAAAAATTGCTCCGGTACTGATCTACCCGCTGGTTGGACTTCTGATCATGGGTCTGATCATGTCCTTTCTGGTAGAGCCGGTGATGGGCGGCCTCAATACGGCGCTGAACAACGGACTGACCAGCATGGGCGGAACGAGCAAAGTCATCCTCGGGCTGATCCTGGGCGGCATGATGGCCATTGATATGGGCGGCCCTTTCAACAAAGCGGCATATGTGTTCGGCACGGCGGCCATCGCGGCAGGAAATTATGACATCATGGCGGCAGTTATGATCGGTGGTATGACACCGCCCTGTGCCATCGCGCTGGCAACCCTTTTCTTCAAGAAAAAGTTTACGAAAGAAGAAAGAGAATCCGGCCCTACCAACTTCATCATGGGACTGGCATTTATCACGGAAGGAGCGATTCCCTTTGCGGCATCCGATCCGCTGCACGTTCTGCCGGCCTGCATCGCAGGTTCGGGTGTGGCCGGAGCGCTGTCCATGGTATTCGGCTGTACGCTGATGGCGCCTCATGGCGGAATCTTCGTATTCCCGGTAGTAGGCAGCCCGCTGATGTACGTGGTGGCGCTGATCGTGGGAACACTGGTCTCTACGGTACTGCTGGGCATGCTGAAGAAAAATGTGGAATGATCATGAAAAGTGCCTGTAAAAAGTGCTGGCGGTTCAAAACAAGGCGGAGTAAGATTGTTTTGACAGATCGGGAAGCATTTTTAAAAGAAACAGATATTGAATAGTGAACAGGAAAATTATAAAATAAAAGAAAAGAGGAGAGGAATCATGAAAGAATTCAAGTATGTAATTACCGATCAGGAAGGAATCCACGCACGTCCGGCAGGGGAGTTGGTGAAGGCGGCCAAGGCTTTCGAGTGCAGTATCAAACTTGCCAAGGACGGTAAGTCCGGCGACTGTAAGAAGATCTTCGGAATCATGGGCCTTGGCGTTAAGAAAGGCAATGAGGTGACACTTACTTTTGAGGGAGCCGACGAAGATGCGGCATGTGAAGCGATCAGTAAGTTTATGCAGGACAATCTGTAACGGACTTACGCCATAGCGGCTTCTGGCGGATTAAGGTACACGGAGGAAAACTATGTTATCGGAACAGAGATATGAGATGATCTTAAAGATTCTGGAGGAGAAGAGGAGCGTGACGGTGACCGAACTGACAAGGCTTCTGGATATCTCCGAATCTACCGCCAGAAGGGATATCGTCGTGCTGGATAAGGCGGGAAAACTGGTAAAGGTGTTTGGCGGAGCGGTGCTCTCGGACAATATTTATCAGGCGGCGGAACAGACGGTAACACAGCGGACCGAGGTACACCGGGAAGAGAAGAGAAAGATCGCACAGTATGCGGTATCTTTGATCGAACCCCAAGATTTTATTTATCTGGATGCCGGAACGACTACCGGCTATATGCTGGATTTCATCGAAGACACACGGGCCACCTTCGTCACCAATGCGGTGGCCCACGCACAGCGTCTGGCGGCGAAGGGCATTCATGTGATCCTGATCGGCGGAACGCTTAAGAGCACCACGGAAGCCGTTGTGGGAACCATGGCGGCGCTGGCGCTTAAGGACTATCACTTTACGAAAGGCTTTTTCGGCACCAACGGCATAAGCCTTACAGCCGGACACACTACACCGGATGCAGATGAGGCGCTGGTAAAAAGAACCGCGGCACAGCAGTGCAGAAAACAGTATTTTCTGTGCGACAACAGTAAGTTTAATGTGGTCAGCGCGGTGACCTTTGCGGCTCTGGCCACCGGCACGCTCCTGACTGACGCCGCGCCGGAAGAATACGCAGAGGCCGCAGATATTATAGTCTGCTGATCAATCCAGTTCCTTATCATAACTGAGGATGGCGCCGGTGACGGCATCCACATCGCAGGAATATTCTGTCCGTCCCACGTACCATTCCACTTCATATTCACCGCGCCCGTCGTCGTAGTCGAATTTGATCTGCAGACGCCGGGCGTCTTTTTCGGCCACGCCGGCATGTTGGAGAGCCAGCTGTTTGGCCTGCTCTTCCGTAATCTGTTCACTGCCGGCATTGTCAGCCTGTGCATGGTGATAATACTCGGCATCGTGATCGAAGGAAAGGACCTCTCCGGTCAGGGCGTCGATATCGTAATCGTATTCCGTAGTATCCTTGTGAAATTCTATATCATATTGCCAGATTCCGTCATCCGATTCCAAATGTGCGTGCACGAAGTTCACTTCTTCGCTCTTTAAGCCGGCATGGTTCAGAGCGGCCAGCTTGGCGGCTTCGGTGCCGATGTACTGCTGTTCCGATGCGCCGGAGGCGGATTTCTGGTCAGCTATCATGCCATTCTGCGTTGTTTTGGACTGTGAACCGGTCGTGTTGTCATTCTGTGTTGATTCGGGCTGGGAAGCTGCCGTATCGGCATCCTTCGCCTGTCCCGTTTCGGTTTCTGTGGCAGAAGCAGCCGCGTCCGACGAAGAAAAAGCTGCCAGATCATAGCTGCCGCTCTCACAGCTCATGGAAAGAATTTCACCGGTCAGGGCGTTTATGGAATAGTTATAAGCGGCAGTTTCGCAGAGAAATTCCATATCATAACGGGCAGTTTCCTGTGCTGTATCCAGCTGTGTCCGCACAAAATGCACATTTTCCTCCGTGAGCTCTGCATTTTCAAGAACGATGGACTTGGCTTCCGCCAGGGTCAGGTAGTCGGCGCTCGTTGCGGAAGCGCTTGTTTCTCCGGGCGCGGTATCAATATTGCCAGTCGATTCTTTTACCGGAACCGGTGACTGAGCAGCCGCATTCCCACAGCCAGTCAGCGAGAACAGCATACAGTTGGTGATAAAAATAATTTTTGCGGTATTTAAGATACGATTCTGTTTCATAATCTCCTCCTCTATATAATATACGCCTGCGTTTTACTTATAGTAAACGACATAACAAATTTCTGTTTCCGTCTCTTGCAGGAGCCATATACGGTAGCTCCTGCAAGGCCAAAAACGAAATTTCTAATGTCGTTAACTATAGCATAAAATCTTCATAAAACTTTTTCAGGTCTGTTTACTATATTATATAAAGTAAGTTTTTTAAAGTCAACGAACAGCCGGCGACTTTTCGAGCCGCCTATGGCGAGGAGCAGATGTCCCCCGAATGGAAAATGATTACGAGGCATGTAGAGTCCACAGTGATTATTTTCATCACACAGGAGGATATTTTCGAAAAAGATCTGGCAATGTACATTTTCAGGGAACAGTGTGCAGAGGTGCCCGAGCTGTTACTGGAAGACGGTACGAGTAAGATTTTTTGAATATGATGAGCAGGAATGGCAGACCCGAGCTGGTCAGCCTGCTACAGTATATGAAGCATATCACGCTTGAAAATGCTGATATTTCTGTTATGGATAAGCGGATCCTGCACCTGGACAGTATCGTGGAGGAAGTAAAGCAAACCGAAGAATGGGAGGTTGTAAAAATGGGGATTCTTGAGATTGGTTTGGGGAAAGGAAGGCATGTGACGGCCTTGGTATTACGACGAAGGAATACGAGGAGGCAAAAGCACAGATTGCGTTATTGCATAAGGGATGATATAATGTGTCTGTTGTGAGGACCGCATATAAGAATGGCAGGAAGTCATCTATGGAACAGAAGTTCCCCGCGGTTGGACAATTGTTTCATGAGATCGCTGGTATTTCATTTTAGTAGTTAAGAAATAATAGTAAATAATAGTGAATCCCTTTCTCTTTTTCTCTTAACTCGCTTCCGGGTGCTGGGTTTTGGTTGGTGGTGGGGTGGGGG
>VSOD01000256.1 GCA_009774655.1 Lachnospiraceae bacterium | reverse complement strand
CAAAAAAATACCATGTCAAAACCAAAGCATCTTCTTCGCGCCACGACAAAAAATCTCCAATCCGGAAAACACTCTGTCATTCCAGATTGGAGATTCCTCTCTAAATCCTCTTACCCATATAAGCCGTGACATCCACAGCATATTCCATTTCTAGCTCATAAGCATCAGCGCTTCACAGATGCGCCCCACATCATAGCTGCCGATTTTCTTCTGCACTTCTATGACTTTCTCAATTTCCGCAAGCTCCTCTTCTAATTCATCGGCTATCACTGCGGCCTGTTTATTCTTCTGCAGCTTTTTACAGACTGCCTGCACAAGATATTCTATTTTACCTTCTGCCTTTCCTTCTGCCTTTCCTTCTTCTTTCCCTTCTAACCGCCAGTCCTCCCATGCCTTGCAGACATTAAATCTCTTCTCTCTACTATCCATATCCTGCTCTCCTTCCCCCTTGGTCTGATACAATTCCGAAATCTTTACATTTGCCACCACTTCCAGTAATTCTTTTGTCTCACCGTCTATATTGCTGTACGCGTCTTTGTTCTCTTCTATGACACGTCTCAGCTGTTCCTTATCCTTTCCGTACCGCACTGTCTCAAACAACTGACGCAGTCCGGTGCGATATTCGTCAAAGGTATCATGTTCATGGCAATCATACAGATTCAGCCTGTAATTTGTCACATAATCTTTTACCTCATCATCCAGTTCCAGCAACTCATACAGGCACCTCGCTCCGTCCCACGGATGTTCCGTTCCGCAATACACCACTAATGTGATGATCGGCATAAACTTTTCCTCCCTGGTCATGCCGGATAAGAACGCATCCGTTCCGATCTGCAGGTCGCTGTTTCTATCATGAACGGCTTTTTTCTTCTTCCATTGTCTGTGGTAGCTTAAGCTCTCCGAAAGCATATTCCGCAGGATCATCCGATAATCCACATAGGTCTGGTTCTCCACTGCCAGTATATGGAGCAGTCTGCCTTTCCACAGGCGTGTCTTATCTATGATCGTCTTGAAATTCTCCCGCACACCTGCTTCTTTTCCCAGATAGACAACCTGTCCGTCAGCCGGCTCCAGTTCTTCCGGCTTCACTACCTGTCGCCCTTTGAACAGCGCTCCGTTGATCTGATCTGCAAATCTGACATTGTCGTCCAGATAATCATACTGATATTCATCCCGTTTTCCCATCTTTCTTTCCTCCCTTATCTTCATTTGAATTCATATAAGGGACTCAGCAAGAATGTATGACATGTCACAGATGTGATATCAGAACTTCAGATTCCCAGATATGTTTTGCAATCATCATATCACGACTTGTTGAATTTTGCAAACAAAATTTCTCTGTTTTCCATATTTTCTTTAGCTGTCTTTTTTAGCAGTTTTTTTCTTCCGTGCCGCCCGGCTGTCGGCTTTTTCTTTTTGTATCTGTCTGTACACTGCATCATACTCCGCTCTTCTCGCATGATACTGGATGTCCTGGAGCAGTTTCCTTTTTTTGCTGCGATCACGTCGGCCACGAGTCCGATCATAAAGGTAAGAAATCCTATGATGATCAACGTACAGGCGAGGATCAGAGACTGGACATGCCCACCGGACCGCCCTCTCGCTATAAAAAACAAAAATCGAAACCCTGTCATCAATCCTGCCACGATCGGCGGCACAGCAAAATAAGTAAATGTTTTTAAAGGCTTATACATCATATACGCCCGCAGGATCGTCAGCATGCTTTTCTTCACATATTCCCACGTACTGTGAAAAAGCCTTGACGGTCGAAGTTCTGCGTTCGTCCTTACCGGCACCCCTCCCTTCCCGCGGCATCGGCCGTATTTTTTCAAACATCCTGTTGTCCGAACCCGTTCATTGCCCCTGCCTCCTCACGGTAATGCTCATAGAGCCAGTTAAGAAAGCGCCTGTCCTTCATCTTACAGGACAAAGGCGTATAGGCGTCCCGGGATGTTACGCGCAGTCCGTACCGTTTCTGGATCCGGGCAAAGATTCCCGCAAAATCTTCAATCCCCCGATGAATCTCACGAACCGTCTCTGCGTTTTCATTCTTTTTTCCATAATAAAAAACCGTCTGTCTTTCCTCTCCGAGTCCGTACCGCAGCAGGGTATCCGCAGACGAAGAAAAAAGGGCTTCTGTGCAGATGGTCTCCCTGTATCCCATCTTTGTTCCGTTCCTGCTGCCCTGCGACCTCCATCTGTCGCTCTCAAACGCATACGTGTCGATCAGGCCTTTCCGGATATAGTTCTGTGTGACCACATCGTCACAGGCGCCGATCATCGCACCTGTCACACGTACATCCATGGCGCATTTTCTTTCCATAAAATATTTCAGATAGACGATCGACTTCCCGTGCCAGCCCAGATCCACCACGCAGATATTCCGGTGTCCCCGGCACACTTTTCTATAGTACTGTTCGGCCGCCACGCAGGACTCGTGAAAATGCTCCGTTATCTGCTTATGATACCGCAGCAGCCAGTCTTTGAACTGTCCATAATTGTCCTGACACAATATATCTGATTCCGCCATTCCCCCTTCCGGTAGACGGCACAGCAGAAACTCCAGCCCGCATTCTTTCAGGATTCCGGCCATAGAATTGTCACACCCCCGACGATCCAGCCGCGGCCTGATATTCTTCTCGATATACTCCTGTGGATGATCTTCAAATATCAGCTCAAAGGATGCAAAACGTGAAAAGAGCAAATATGCCGACGCATGTATCCCATAATGTTCCCGATAAATCTTTTGCAGGATCGCCCCGTCACGGGCCACGAACAAAAACAGGTCTGTCTTCTTTCTGTCCGCCAGTTCATTCAGCCAGTGGCAGAATCCGCAGGTAAGAATACCGCCGCAGACCACGCCGTACTCATAGAACGGCGACTTTTTTCTGCCGTCTCCATGCAGCAGCAGGTTGACGATCCTGTCTGCCAGATTGGTCACGGCATTGTACTCATAACAGGTGCGGTATCTGCCCCCTGCCTGGTTCACCTCCTGATAAACGATATCCCTGTCAGACTTTGCATCATTTGTGATATGGCAAAACGACCCACTGTCACAGATCAGCTCTCCCTGGTACCCATGCCGCCGCAGAACCGTCTCCACAAAACTGCATCACAGCCGGAATTATTACAGATAAGCAGCCTCTTTCCCTCTGCCAGCAGTGCATCCCACAGTGCATGCATAAAAGGGTTGTCTATGACAAAATCTTCTGCCACAGACCAATATTCCTCCTGCTCCCAGGCTCCCCCTTCTTCTCGCTCCGCAGTGCCAGGTGCCAGCAATTCACACTCCGCCATCGCCTGCAGCTGATATGTCTCCAGTCCCATAACAAGCAGTACGCCCCATGCATCAAAAACTACGGTTTCCACACTCTCCGCTTTTTTCCATATTTCCTCAGGCGGAATCTGGCCGCCGTCTCCGGACTCCGGAAAAGATATACTGCTGGTCTGCCGTTCAAATTCCTGCAGCGGATCTCTATGCAAAACACCGTACTTAAGAAAAAGCCCCAGAACGAGTCCGGCCCTTGCCCTGCGGTCGCTGATCCGTCCATACCTCCGGTTATGACGCATCATCTCTCCGACAATGACCGGATTCTTCTCGATCAGGCAAGTATTGAACAGCTGATTCATTTTATGTAAGAGTTTCATTGCTCCGTGTCCTCTGTCCTCCTGCTCCGCACAACAGAAAAAATGCCTGTCACAAATATACCCGCTACAAGCAGCAGGATCACTGCACCCCATATCCTGGAACGCTTTGTCTCGGTCCTCTGCCGCTCCACTTCCTCCACCACGAGTTTTCCTTCTGATTCCGCGGCTGCAAATTCATCATCCAGCGCTTCCACATCTCTTTCTATCTCCGCCGCCTGTGCCGGCCGAATATAGCCTGTCAGATCCTGATACCTGACCCTGCACCAGCCGTCTGCGAGTTCTCCGGTCACATAGATCTTGTCTCCGCTCTGATAGCGGATCACCGTCTCCGCATCCTCTCTGGGAGATGCCTTGGCCTCGATCTCTCCCCCGGCCGTCATAAAACGGCTGACCTCTGTAATATCGGCGCTGTCTGCTCCCTGCTCCTCCGTCGACTCCAAAACTTCTCCCTGTTGTGTCTGTTCTGCTGCCATCTCCAATGCTTCTCCCGGCTGTCTCTGCTCCGCTGCCGCCTCCAACACTTCTCCCTGTTGCGCCAGCTCCAACACTTCTCTCAACCGTGACTGTTCCAATCCCGCTTCCCGCGCCTGTGCAGGCATCGTCGTCAAACAGACCAGAAGGATCATCACTCCGAATATCGCTCTCCACTTTCTCCACACACTCTCTTTGGTTAACATAGCCCTCTTTTCCTCTCCCTGTCTCCTCTTATAGTTAACGACATTAGAAATTTCGTTTTCGGCCTTGCAGGAGCTACCGTATATGGCTTCTGCAAGAGCCGGAAGCAGAAATTTGTTATGTTGTTTACTATATATACATCACTATATTCTACTCTCTCTAAATGCTATTTTCAATAGCATTTTCAATATTTTTTACAGTACATACATATCATCACATAATAACAAAAGCAGGCCCTGCAGCCTGCTTTCATCTCTTTCTTTATGCTTCTGTTTCTCTTCTTATTGTTATCTTGTTATCTCATTGCTATTATTATCTCGTTATCTCATGATTATATCATCGCTATCCCTTTATTATCTCATTTTACTATCTTATTCCCTGCCACAGCACAGTTTCCCCGCGTGCCAGCGATTCCTGCACCAGAATGATCCTCTGGTTTCCTGATCCTCTAAACTGCAGGCTGATATCCTTCTGCTCCAGAACGAACTCTCCGTCCACCAGCACATCAATACAGGCCAGAAATTCCCGCATCTCCTCCCACTGTCCACAGAATCGTCCCAGAATATCCTCCTCAAAGCGATACCCCGAATAGCACCAGATATCTTTCTTCGGGCAGCGAGCCTTTACTTTTTTCAAAAAAGGCAGCAATCCCCGCCAGTTCACGTACTCAAGTGGTTCTCCGCCAAGCAGAGTAAGGCCGGCGATATAATCCGGCTGCAAAAGGGATAACAGCCGCTCCTGCGTCTCCGCGTCAAAAGGCATCCCATAGTCGAAATCCCACGTCATTTCATTAAAACAACCCACACAATGATGCGTACATCCACTGACAAAAAGCGTTACCCGCACGCCGGGGCCATTGGCAATATCACAATTCTTGATCTCGGAATAGTTCATAGATGCAGCACCCGCTCCTTGATCTCCTGCGTGCGTCCCTGATTCCAGAACTGTGTCCCGATATAACCGCAGGTCCGTCTCGCCACATTCATCTTATTCTGATCCGTATTGCCGCAGTTAGGGCATTCCCAGATAAGTTTGCCATGTGTATCCGTAACGATCTGAATCTCTCCGTGATAATCGCATACCTGACAGTAGTCGCTCTTGGTGTTCAACTCCGCATACATGATATTATCATAAATATACTGCATCACAGAAAGCACCGCCTCCAGATTGTTCTCCATATTTGGCACTTCCACATAACTGATCGCACCACCCGGAGACAGCTCCTGGAACTGGGACTCGAATTTCAGCTTGTCAAAAGCATTGATATCCTCTGTCACATGCACATGATAACTGTTCGTAATATAATTTCTGTCCGTCACGCCCTCGATCATGCCGAAACGGTTCTGCAGGCATTTCGCAAACTTATAGGTCGTGGACTCCAGCGGCGTACCGTACAGGCTGAAATCAATATTCGTCTCCTCCCGCCACTCTTTGCAGGCATTGTTCAGATACTGCATGACTTTGAGTGCAAAAGGCGTAGCCTCCGGATCCGTATGACTCTTCCCGGTCATATAGCGGACACACTCGCACAGGCCGGCATAGCCCAGCGATATGGTAGAATACCCGTTGTAGAGAAGTCTGTCGATCTTCTCTCCCTTCTTAAGCCTTGCCAGCGCGCCATTCTGCCAGAGGATCGGCGCTACGTCAGAGGGCGTGCCTTTTAACCGGTTGTGACGGCACATGAGCGCCCGCCGGCAAAGCTCCAGCCGCTCATCCATGATCTCCCAGAACTTCTGCATATCTTTTCCGGAAGAGCACGCCACGTCTACCAGATTCAGAGTGACCACTCCCTGATTGAACCTGCCGTAGAACTTCGGCCTGTCCTCCTCGTCGTGATAGACCGTGAGAA
>VSOD01000255.1 GCA_009774655.1 Lachnospiraceae bacterium | reverse complement strand
TGTCAATCGGTCTGAGGGCGCCACAGCTCTATGAGGAAACCAAACAGCTCATTATGAAAGTCCCACAGGCTTTTTTGATAACATTTACTGATTATCTGAATAAGATGTGTGAGATGGGAAAAATACCAGAGAAAGATTTTAAGGCATTGGCATTGACGGTATTTTCGGCGACATTCGGCTACACATTTCTGAATGCATCGTTCGGAAAAGAACTTACAGATGTTGAAAAAGATGTGTACATAAAAGAGAGTGTGCAGATGTTTGTAGAAGGAATCAATCAGTAGGTTTAGGCGCTGTCAGATGGCAATGCAATGGGAAACGACAGGAGTCGTTTCCTATAAAAATAAGCAAAATGCGTGCAAGCACACGCATTTAGAAATGGAGGATGTTATGAAACAGATTACAGGTGCAGATTTATTTGTGAAAGCACTAAAAGAAGAAGCCGTTGATACATTGTTCGCTTATCCGGGGGGACAGGCGATAGATCTGTTTAATGCACTGTATGGAGAAAGAGAAATAGATGTGATTCTGCCACGTCATGAACAGGGCTTAATCCATGCGGCGGATGGTTACGCACGTTCTACGGGAAAAGTTGGTGTCTGTCTTGTTACAAGTGGACCAGGGGCTACGAATCTCGTCACAGGAATTGCTACCGCAAATTATGACAGTGTTCCGCTGGTGTGCTTTACGGGACAGGTGCCAACACACCTTATTGGAAATGATACCTTTCAGGAAGTGGATATTGTGGGTGTTACAAGAAGTATCTGTAAGTATGCTGTAATGGTACAAAAGAGGGAAGATTTGGCAGAAACGATTAAAAAGGCGTTTTATATTGCAAAGACTGGAAAACCGGGGGTAGTGGTTGTTGATCTGCCAAAGGATGTCCAGAGGGCTTATGGCAGTGATTTTTACCCAAAAGAAATCATGGTCAGAGGTTATAAGCCGAATACTTCCGTACATGCGGGGCAGTTAAATAAAGCACTGGACATTTTAAATCGTGCGGTGAAACCTGTTTTTCTTTTAGGCGGCGGAGTTAATATTGCCCATGCAAATAAAGAAATGACACAGCTTGCGGAGCTGACAGGTGTACCTGTTATTACTACTATCATGGGGAAAGGGGCAATTCCTACAACGAACAGTTTATATGTTGGCAATATAGGTATTCATGGAAGTTATGCTGCTAATTCAGCGATCAGTAACTGTGATGTTCTTTTTTCAATAGGAACACGGTTCAATGACCGCATTACGGGGAAAATAGAAGAATTTGCAGCAAATGCAAAGATTATCCATATTGATGTGGATGCGGCATCTATTTCCCGCAATATTGATGTGGACGTTCCTATTGTAGCTGATGCAAAAAAGGCAATATGCGCTTTGCTTGAAAAGGCACAGCCGCTTCATATTTCAGAGTGGACAGATGAAATCAACCGTTGGAAAAAGGAATATCCGATTGATATGGGGAAAGTGGGTTTGACACCGCAGATGATTATTCAATCCATAAATGAATTGTTCCAAGATGCTATTGTTGCTACGGATGTAGGTCAAAATCAATTATGGACAACACAATTTCTTGATATTGTTGAGAATAATCAAATGCTGACATCGGGCGGCTTGGGAACAATGGGGTATGGTTTTCCGGCTGCAATCGGAGCAAAACTTGGAAATCCCAATAGGGATGTTATTGTCATATCTGGCGATGGCGGTATGCAGATGAATATTCAGGAAATGGCGACTGCGGTTGTTTATGAACTGCCAATTATTATCTGCATACTGAATAACGGATATTTAGGGAATGTGCGGCAATGGCAGGAAATGTTTTATGACAGGCGGTATTCGAGTACCTGTATGCGTTATCGGAGAAGCTGTGAAATAGGTTGTAACCAGCCTGATCATTGCTGCCCGGAATATACGCCGGATTTCATTGCACTGGCAGAAAGTTATGGTGCAAAAGGAATCCGTGTCACAAAGGCAGAGGATATAAAATCAGCTTTGAACAGTGCAAAACAGAATACAAAAACACCTACAGTTATTGAGTTTATCATAGACAGAGAAGCTAATGTTATGCCGATTGTACCGCCGGGGAACTCCCTTAATGACATGATTTTGGAAAGTGAGGAAAGCGGAGAATGAAAAAAAGATGGATTTGTTTATTTGTTGAAAATGAAATAGGTGTGCTTGCCCGTATTTCGGGTTTGTTTTCCGGAAAGTCTTATAATCTGGACAGCTTAACAGTCGGAGTTACTGAGGACAGTACTATATCACGAATGACAATCAGTTTAACAAGCGATGACAGGACTTTTGAGCAGATAAAAAAGCAGCTTAGCAGAAGTGTTGAGGTAATCAAAGTGGTGGATTATACAGATACACCTATTCACATGAAAGAAATCTTATTTGTTAAGGTGAATCATTGTTCAGATGCAGACATAACGGAACTGTTTCGGATTTCAAAAGTATTCGGGGTTGCAATTATTGACTATGATGGCACTACTGTTCTTTTGGAATGTACCCAGACAGAAAACAGGAATGATGATTTGATAGCTTTGCTGAAAAGAAAGTTTGTAAACAGGATTGAGATTGTAAGGGGCGGAAGTGTTGCGGTTGAAGCTGTCAGCATTTCAGAAAGATAGAGAACTATACCATATTAGTTTCCATAGTGAAGAAAACCCAAATCAGAAAATAACGATTTGGGTATAATGATTTTTTGACTTTTGCTATGGGAAATGAGATGTCATTATGGAAAAAATAGAATGAATACACAGCCCTGCTTGTGGAAATAAAACAAGGTTGTAAATGCGAGAGGATACAGAATTGAAACATTTTCCGCTCTACTGCCCGAAATGCAAGCAAGATAGTTTGATTAAAGCAAAGAATTTGCAAGTGACCGTCATCAAAGAGCCAGACACTTAGACGCAGAGCCGATGAACTTGTGAGAAAGTACGGTTTATCGGCTCTGTTTTGCTTTTCCTATCAGATTATTTGTGCATTAGTTCCAGCAGATACCGTACAGCAGGGAGAAGCCTTTCAGCTTCATCTTCGCTGCAATCGGAAAGCTCCATTGTGAGTCTCTGAAGATTCGGGCGTTCATTTTTGGTTTCGGGATAAAAAATCCTATCGGTTGACATCTTCAGATATGTAACGATTTTGTATAAGTTTTCAAATTTGGGATTACCCTCTCCGGATTCAATCTTAATGATTGCATGGTTGGACAATCCGACTGCCTCTGCGAGTTTTTCCTGTGATAGTCCGCACTTAGTTCGGGCTTCACGGATTGCATCAGCAAGGTTAATTTTGGAATTCTGCATTGTAATTCACCTCCTTTATAGACTACACTACATATCGTTTGGTGTGAATTACAGTACAGTGAATATTAAATATGAGGTTTAGTGAATGAAAGTACGGAAAAAGAGGAAAAGAACAAAGTTAGGGGCAAGGGATATATCAAAGAGAATAAGGGGTTTTGTACCACAAGAGGTGAACCGCAGGGCAGAAAGAAAATGCTCTGCGGTTCACCTCTTTTTATTGGTGTCGAATTTAGAGGGAATTTATCCCTTTATCCGTTTTTCTGTCTGTATTTTGTGATGGTTCCGGAGTGCGGTCAAGGTACTGATTGAGGTTATCCAGCTTGCGGTTCATGTCAGCAGCTTCCTTTTCAGCGGATTTATAGGTTTTCTGTAATTCCTGCTTTTTGGCATAAAGCGCATTGTAATCGCTGCGGAGTTTTTCGATGTCAACTGTTTTCGGGTTGATGCCGAAGCGTTTTAACATATTTTCCGCACCGTCATGGAGGATCAGTTCGCTTTCATGCCGCCGGAAATATGCGTCCTTGTCCTTTGACTTCTGGTAGCGCACATGATAGATATGGTTGGTTTTGTACTGCTCCGCATATTTCAAAACCTGCCCTAAATCTTTCAGCTTATGCTCGGTTTCCACAAGGCTTTCACGGGCTGTTTTTGCCAGTGCGGACTTGGCGGCAATCTGCTTTTCAAGCTCCGCAATCGAACCTGCCTGACTGTAACTTGCGGCGGCGATTTTGAGGTTTTGGATGTCAGCCCAATGCTTCAAGCTGGGGCTTTGTGTAAATTTGTCCTCGGTGGTGTCAATAAGATTTTTCTTTGAATAATCTTTGACAACGGGCTTTTTCCTTGTGGGGAATGGCACACGCTTTTTATCCTTTGCAAGCGCTTTTTCTTCAATGCGTTCCTTTATCCGTTCTTTGGTATATTCAGTACCCAAAGACTTGGCGCTGCCCCGGACAAAATGCTCTTTATCCAGAGGACGGAAAGCGATAAATTTGTGGGATTTTTCCTCGAAGCCTTCGCCCTTAACCTCATAGCCTTTTGCCTTAATCAGCTCAATGCAGTCCTCATAATTTGCGGCGTTTTTTATGGCTTCGTCAATGTCAGCTTTGAGCGTTTCTTTCCATGAGGAATTGCTTTTGACCGACTGCCATTCCTTGTAAGTTTTGCCCCGTTTTTCTCCCGGAGTGATGACAGACAAATCATGCTCTTTGCAGAGGTTGTCACTCAGGCTGCGGATGTGGCGGTAGGTCTGTTTGCAGTCATGGTATTTTTGATGGTTTATGTTATCGGCTGCACAAAAAATGATGTGGTTGTGAACGTGTCCTTTGTCTATATGTGTGCTGACAATATAAGAGTATTTTCCCTCTAAAAGTTTGTCGGCAAGCTCCACACCGATTTTATGTGCTTCCTCATAAGATACTTCACCGGGGAGAAAGGACTGTATCAAATGGTAGGCTTTGTTAATATCGGACTGCTTTGTTTTTGACAGCGCAAATTTGAAATCATAGGAGGCTGTTTCAGGGCTGCAGCCGTAAGAAGAAATCAGTATGCTTCCGTCTGTTTTTTCCGGGTTGCAGATATAGTCTACTGCTTTACCGACGGTTGACGTGATAGCATGGATTTTTGTGTATGCCATACCTTATTCATCAGCTCCTTTACCTCTTTTACATCGGCTTCATATACGTTGCCCGTTGCGTTCATGCGCTTTGCAATCTGGTTCAGGTTGTTTCCGATTTTGGCAAGTGCAGAGTTGTATTCCCGCAGCTCGGAATAGTCAACGTCATAGACATAACCGTAAATGATTAAATGCCGCAGGAAGGCGGATCGGTCTTTCATGTTGGAGGCTTTGAATTTCTGTTCCAGTATGTAAAGCTCATCATCGCTCAAACGGAGCGTCATGCGGTTTTGGCGTTCTCTGTTTTCCATTTTTGTAAATCTCCTTTCATTATTTCTGTGAGGATTTTTGCAATATGCCGTATCCGGCAGGGAGGTTTTTCAAGCGTAAAAATCAGGAAATCCCGCAGAGGGTATTTCTTGATTTTGGAGCGCAAAGGGGGTCAGGGGGATATGCCCTCTGCAAGCCAATTTCTGCAAGTTTCCACTTGTAAGAAACTTGGGGAAATTGAGGCTTACGGACGTCCGTAAGCAGTGCTTGCTATCTTTGGCAAACTGCCCGCAGGGAGTTTGCGTGTTGTACGAGCATAGGCGAGTGTTCCACAACACATAAGGGCGTTACCGCCCAGCTTTTGGACAGGCTTGTATCTGTCCGGCTGCCGGAGTTCCTGCCCCGGCAAATAAAAAAACCGCTACAACCAGAGCAGGGCATGATTGCCCCGCATCAGTTCATAGCAGTTTGAGTTTTGTTGAAAAACTTTATGATTTTATCCACTAAAGATTTTAACAAGCGCAAGGAGGAAAGTCAACAAAAGATACCATACAAAAACCAAAAAAACTGGCTTTACTTTCAGCATGGAGAAGATACCGGAACAGTCAGCAGATTTTTGTAAAAATATTTTTTTGTATAGGAACGTTTGGTTCCTATACGTTTTGTAGACTATGATTGGGGCTTATTCATGGAGGGAGGTGAAGCATGAATACGTCAGACCGCAGAATGGAAATTATTAACATTCTGGTTGTCCGGCGGCACACAACAGCAAGAGAGCTTGCAGAGGAATTTGGTGTTACCACCCGCACGATACGGAAAGATATTCAGGCTTTATCTCCGGGGTATCCGATTTACACGCAGCAGGGCGGGGCTGGTGGGATTTTCATAGAAGAAAGTTACAAGCCATACATAAATACCCTTTCTTCTGACGAGCTGGATACTTTGTGCGAGATATACAGACAAGCAGAGTAAAGTGTACCCTTTGTCAAGTACAAAAAGTTT
>VSOD01000254.1 GCA_009774655.1 Lachnospiraceae bacterium | reverse complement strand
TGAACTATACGGGAGCGGTCATTTCCTGGTTAAAAGATGATGTGAAGCTGATCGCAAGCGCGGCCGAGACGGAAGCACTGGCGTATGAGGCGAATCAGGACGATAGGCTCTATCTGGTGCCGGCGTTTACCGGACTGGGGGCGCCTTATTGGGACAGCAGCGCCAGAGCGGCTATGATCGGCATGGACAGGACGACGGGCAAGGCTGAGTTAACAAGGGCGGCATTGGAAAGTATCGCTTATCAGATCACCGATATTGTCCGGGCCATGGAGAAAGATTCGCAGAAGCGGATCGAGGTTTTGCGGGTGGACGGCGGTCCCACGAAGAACCGGTATCTGATGCAGTTCCAGAGCGATATCGCGGGCAGCGAGGTTGCGATATCGACGATCGAAGAACTGTCGGGCACAGGAGCGGCCTTCATGGCGGGTATGGCATTGGGCTTGTGGGGAGAAGAAATTTTTGATACCATAAGCTGGAAGCAGGTAACGCCGCAGATGGCGCAGGAAGTTCGGGAGAAGAAGTTTGCGGGGTATCAGAATGCGGTAGGGCTGATCAGAACCGGCAAATAAGAGGTAACAGGTGAAAAGCGAGGAGGTTGTTTTTATGCAGCAGGTAGAGAAATGGGGACTTTTTGAAGTCAGCAGCAGGGGCAAAAGCGACGGGAATCCGTTTCGCGATTACGCGATGACGGTTACGTTTAAGGGAGAGAAGGAAGAGATCCGGGTTAACGGCTTCTACGATGGGGACGGTGTCTACAGGGCGAGATTTATGCCGTCTTACGAGGGCGCTTATACGTATAAGGTGGAAGGAAATTTTGCAGATGTGATTGAGAATGCGGAAGGCGCCTTTGAGGTAGTGGCGCCGTCTGAGAAGAACCACGGACCGGTAGTGGTGGTGGATAAGACGCATCTTGGGTATGCGGATCATACGCCCTACTATTCGATTGGGACGACCTGCTATGCGTGGGTGAATCAGCCGATGAAGCGGCAGGAGCAGACGCTGGAGACCTTGAAGAACAATGCGTTTAACAAGATCAGGTTCTGTTTCTTCCCCAAGTTCTATGAGTTTAACAGAAAAGAGCCGCTGACTTACCCTTTTGAGAGAGGAAATGGCGAGGGACTGGATCCGGAGCGGGTGGAGCAGGAGAAGTCCTGCCGCATGAGATTTCCGGGGATGCAGGAGACGGAGCAGGATTACGGTTTTGATTATACGAGACCGAATGTGGAGCATTTCAGACGTTATGATATGCGGATCGCACAGCTGATGGAGCTGGGCATCGAGGCGGACATGATCCTGATGCACCCTTACGATAAGTGGGGCTTAAATGAAATGGACAAGGATGCCTGTGACTGGTATTTGAGATATGTGGTGGCGAGATACGGCGCTTACCGGAATGTATGGTGGTCGCTGGCCAACGAGTTTGACTTTATCAGGATCAAGACGCTGGAGGACTGGGAGCGTTACGGTCAGGTGGTGTCTTCCAATGACCCGTTCCACAGGCTGTTGTCGGTACATAACGGCGGACCAAACTATGACTTTTCCAGGGATTGGGTGACTCACTGTTCTCTGCAGAGAGTGGATTTCTACCGGACCACCGAGGATACGGATCAGTTCGTGGAGAAATACGGAAAGCCGGTTGTGTGGGACGAGATCTGTTATGAAGGCAATATCGGCCTGGGCTGGGGCAATATCACCGGTGAGGAACTGGTGAGAAGATTCTGGGAGGCGTTCGTGCGGGGCGGCCACTGCGGCCACGGCGAGACTTTTATGGATCCGGAGGATATTCTCTGGTGGTCCCACGGCGGTATCTTAAAGGGAGAGAGTCCGGCGAGACTGCGGTTTCTGTTGGATGTCCTGCAGGATGTGCCGGGCGGTTATCTGACCAAGGGCGAGGGTATCTTTGACGAGGTGGTAGGATATGCCGGCGGCCATGTGGGCGAAGGCTGGGGCATCTGCTATGATTATGCCATTCATTATCTGGGTGTCTGCCAGCCGACGTACAGACAGCTTGTGCTTCCGGAGGATACGGATTATGAGGTGGATGTGATCGATACGTGGAATATGACGATCACGCCCATGGGAGTAAAGCGAGGAATCTGTAAGATCGAGCTGCCGGGGAATCAGTATATGGCACTGCGGGTTCGTAAGGCGGGATAAATACAGAGAGTGGGAAATTTCAGGGGAGTGTGGTGAAAACTGCACTCCTTTTTCGTGAACTGTAACGAGTGGTTATAAAAAGTGGCAGCAGTATTGTATGACGGTTTGCAGGAGACAGGAAAATATTGTATAGTATATCTAAGACAGATGGACAATATCCGACTGGCTGTCAGGGTATATCAACGGAAACTATATTGTACCGGAATGAGAAAGGGAGGAGCATCTATGGATACGGATCATAACCAACAGGAGATGCAGGAAATCTGGAAAAAATTCAATAAACAGGGTAACGGTGCAGGCGGCGCTAAACCCGCTCCGAAACTGACGCCCGAGGAAGAAAAGAAAAGGAACCTTAAGCAGATCGGCCTCTACCTGCTGATCACGTTTGTGTTGACCTATGTTGTGGAGATTTTCGGCATTATGCCCATGGCTAAAAATGCAGATGCGCAGCAGGCTTATATTGTACAGAGTGTGATCGCCAGTGTGATGTTTCTTCCGGCGCTGGGCGCCCTGCTCACGCGTCTGCTGACGAAAGAGAGACTTACGTTGAGAAGTATGATGCTTACGATCGACCTGAAAAAGAATCTGCGATATTACGGATTGGTGTGGCTCGGTTTTGATCTGCTGATCCTTTTTGGCGCGGCATTGTATTTCCTGATCTTCCGGGAGCAGTTTGATGTGGGGTTTGGAACTATGAAAGCGCTCTTTGAGGCGCAGGGACTGGAATCTACACAGGCGCAGGTGCAGCAGGTAGTGGTGGTACAGCTTGCGATGGGAGCGATGATTGCACCTTTTGCAAATCTGCTGAACTGTTTCGGCGAGGAATGGGGCTGGCGGGGATTTCTGCTGCCGCGGATGATGAAACAGTTTAAGGTGGTGCCGGCCGTTCTTTTAAGCGGGGTGATCTGGGGACTCTGGCATCTTCCGCTGACCGTTATCGGACATAACTATGGCGTCGATTATGTCGGCTATCCTTTTACGGGAATCCTGGCTATGTGCCTTTTCTGTACTGTGATGGGGATTATCCTGTCCTATGTTACGATCAAGACGAAAAGCTGTATTCCGGCCGTCATGGGACATAGCACCCTGAATGGATTTGCCTCTGTGGGAATTTTGTTTACCTCACCGGAACGTCCCTACAATGTCTTCCTGGGGCCGGCGCCCACGGGACTGATCGGCGGAGCCGGGTTTATTGCAGTGGCGGGAATTCTTTTGTACCTTTTGTACAGGGAAGAAAAAGAAGTATCAACAGAGCAGCATATTTTGTGAAAGGAAGAAGAGTAATGCAGAAATCAGTAGAGAAAGCGATAGAGGAGATCACTTACAGGAGCAAAACCTTTCCGGCGGAGGCATTCCGGACGATAAGCGAAAATAGAGAGGCCGCCCTGCCTTATCTGCGTGCGGCGATAGAGAAGGCGATTCTTGAAAAAGGGGATTTGGAAGATGATTACGAGCTGCATTTTTTTGCCCTGTTTTTTCTGGGCGAATTTCAGGAGAGGAGTTGTTTCTCCCTGATCATGGAACTGGCATCTCTGCCGGAGGATACACTGGATTGTCTGATCGGGGATCTTGCTACAGAAGGGTTTAATGATATTCTTTACAACACCTATAATGGGGATCTCGACCTGCTGAAAAGTTCGGTCAGGAATTGTGATATCAATGAATATGTGAGATGCGCAATGCTGGATGTGATGGGGCAGCTGTATCTGGATGGTGAATTGGAAAGAGAAGAACTGCAGGGTTTCATCAGAGAGCTGGTGCACGGGAAAAAGGAAATCGGCGGATATATTTACAGCAGATTGGCGGCTATGATCTGCGATTGCCATTTTGCGGATATGTTTCCGGAGATCAGGTGGCTTTATAAAACGGACAGGATAGAGGAATTTACGATAGGGAAGTATGACGATTGCGTTGATATGATGTTTCAATATCATCCGCATAAAGAACGGTTTTGCAAAACGCCGGTTAAGGCTGCCGGATTACGGAGCTGGGCGATGTTTGAGCAGGAACCGAAGGATAGTTTGGATGAAAAAGCGCTGAGGGACTATATCCGAAAGGTGGATGCAGATTACAACCGAAAGAGTAAAGAGATAAAGGTGGGCAGAAATGATCCATGCCCATGCGGAAGCGGTAAGAAATATAAGAAATGCTGTCTGAACAAGCCAAAACCACCGGTGGATCTGATCGAGAGCGAGCAGGACAGGAAAAAATGGCTGGAAGAATATCCGGGTCCGGCTCAGGTAAGAGAAGCCGGCAGGGTATATCTGGAGGATTATTTTGACGCTGAAAGCATAGAGATTGATAAACTGGTCTATCTTGCGCTGCACCACAGGGCGATTCCCATATGGCACAGGGAATCGGAGGAAACGATAGAGAAGAGAAAGCGGCTTTATCTTAAGGAGGCCTATGCAAAATTTGTGGAGAAGGCCGGGAAAGAAGGAACGGAGACATTTCGGGAATACGATGAAAGATATTCCATTCATTATCAATGTCAGGAATGGATGGATGTTTTACTGCAGTTGTTAAAGAAAGGCGACGACAAGGAGCTGTATAAAGAGGTGTCGAGTCGCCGCAGGAAAATGAAATAGGGCGGTGACGAAATGGGAACTTACCTGAATCCCGGCAACAGCGGATTTGCCGGAATCAGAAATGATATTTATATAGATAAAAGCGGCCTTATCAGTCTGGTCAATGAGACGATCGAGACGCCGAGACGTCTGACTTGTGTCAGCAGGCCGCGCCGTTTCGGGAAATCTTTTGCGGCGCAGATGTTATGCGCCTATTATGACAAATGCTGCGATTCTGCGGGACTGTTTGATGATCTGGAGATTGCGGAAAATAAGAACTTCAACGGAAGTTACAGGAAGTATCTGAATCAGTATGATGTGATCTATCTGGATCTGACGTATGTAAAGCCGTTTACGGATGGATACCGGAATGTGGCCGCTTATGTCAGTGAGAAGATCACGGAGGAATTGGAAGCGGCCTATCCGTCGCTGGAAGTGAGTAATGAACTGCCCACGACCATGATCCGGGCCACGGAGCTGACAGGGAATAAATTTATCATGATCATTGATGAATGGGATGCGCCTGTCCGGGAAGCGCCGGAACTGCAGCGGGAATATCTGGAGTTTCTGCGGATGCTGTTTAAGAGCAGTGGTACGACGAACAGGATTTTTGCGGCAGTGTATATGACGGGGATTCTGCCGGTTAAGCGGGACGGATCGCAGTCGGCAATTTCTGATTTTATGGAATTTTCGGTAATCTCGCCGGGTAAATTTGCAGATTATGTGGGATTTACGGAACAGGAGGTGCGGAAACTTTGCATAGAGTACCAGTGTGATTTTGCAGGAATGAAGCGCTGGTATGACGGTTATGCTTTTTGCAGTGTCGCTTCTGTGTATAATCCCAATTCAGTTATGAAAGCTGTTCATAATAAGAGTTTTCGCTCCTATTGGACGCAGACTTCGACTGCGGAAAGTCTGATGGGGTATATCAGTCTGGATTTTGATGGTATGTCGGAAATTGTGGCGGAATTGATCGGCGGCGGCACCGTCAGGGTGGATGTGAATGGATTCAACAATGATTTCGTGACATTTAAGAATCGGGATGACGTGCTGACGCTGCTGATCCATCTCGGTTATCTGGCCTATGATGAAGTGACGGGCCAGGCCCGCATACCCAATGAGGAAATACGGCAGGAGTTTGCCCGAGTCGTCCGTGATGTGAGGCGTGACGATATCATCCGTCGGATTCGGGAGAGTGATCAGCTTCTTTACAATACCGTGGAGGAAAATGCGGAGGCGGTGGCCGCGCAGATTGAGAAGATCCATGCGGAAGAAGCGCCGCTTTATTATAACAATGAGCAGGCGATGCGCAGTGTGATCAAGCGTGCGTATTTCAGTTACGGAGATGAGTATGTGCTGTTCGAGGAGTTGCCGGCGGGCAGCGGTTATGCGGATCTTGTATATCTGCCGAAAAAGGGTTCTGTGCTTCCCGCACTGGTGATCGAACTGAAGTGGAATCAGTCGGCCGAAAGTGCCATCGAACAGATCAAAAAAAGGAACTATCCGGCGGGAATCAGGGAATT
>VSOD01000253.1 GCA_009774655.1 Lachnospiraceae bacterium | reverse complement strand
CCCCAAAATGGCGCAGTCGCGAATTCATCGTTTTTTCTTTGCTGGATTCTTTGTAAAGATATTCGTAAATATGTGCTCTGTCCATGGCTGCTCTCCTGCCTCCCTGTTTCTTCTGCCTGTATTTCTATGCGGCGGTCAATCCGCCCATATCATTTTATATGGTAAGAAGGAGAATGTACTATAGATAAATTATCTTTTTTATGTGTATTTTTTGACCAGTCTGTTTGAAAATGACGGCATTTGATCCTGTGGAAAAATGGATAAACAGTAAATTTAAAGGGGATTTTTGCGCAAATAGTTCAAACAGGGCGTAAATGTCACAAATTATACAAGTTGACGAAAAAAGTTAAGAAATGATAGTCGAAATAGACAAGTAATACAACTGTAAAACGTTTGAGTTATTGTTATAATTATTCGTGTGCACACGGAAATGTGTAAAAATCTTACAAAAAAGAATAAAGATTCAGGGGGTAAGAGTATGGTTGCTAAAGGCAAGGGAGGGGCCAATAAGAAAGAGAAGATTTCTTTGGCTCTGATATGGAAACAGAGGTATTTGCTGATGATGTCACTGCCGTTTGTGATATGGCTCATCATCTTCAAGTACATTCCGCTCTGGGGATGGACGATGGCTTTTCAGGAGGTGAAGCCGGCGACGTTTGCGATGCCGATCTGGGAGCGGCCGTTTGCGGGATTCGCGAATTTCGTGAAGGCTTTCGAGGACAGACTGTTCAAGCAGACGATGATCAACACGCTCGGCATCAGTATCTTACAGATTGCTGTAGGTACGATTGTTGCGATTCTCTTTGCGGTACTGCTTAACGAGTTGATGTTCACGAAATTCAAGAAAGTAACGCAGACCATTTCCTATCTGCCGCACTTTGTATCCTGGGTTATCATCGCCAGTATCGCGAAGAATATCTTCAATGACGGCGGCGTTATCGATTCCCTGGTTGGTTCCAATCTGCATTTGATGAGTACCAATTCTCCTTTGATCTGGATGGTCATCGTCATTATTGACTGCTGGAAAGAGATGGGCTGGAATGCCATCATCTATCTGTCTTCCATGGCAGGTATCGATCCGGGTCTGTATGAAGCGGCACAGATCGACGGTGCGAACCGCTTCCAGAGGATGTGGCACATCACTCTGCCGGGTATCCGGCCGACGATCATCGTTCTGCTGATCATGAGTATCGGCGGTGCGCTCAATGTAGGTATGGAGAGACAGATGCTCCTCAGTAACGCACTGGTACAGGATCATACGATGGTTCTTTCCTGGTTCTCCTATATAAGAGGTATTAAGAGCAGCGATTACGGTCTTGGTACTGCGCTTGGCGTATTCCAGTCTATAGTAGGCGTTACGCTTCTGATGATCGCGAATAAGATTGCCAGTCTGGTCGGCGAAGACAAATTGGTATAGAGTGAGGTGGCGAGATGAAAAATTTACATAAAACATGGTTCGACTATTTTCTTCTGTTGTTTTTTGCGATCATCCTGGTCGTGACGTTGTATCCGTTTATGAATGTGCTTGCGATCTCCTTGAACGACGCTACGGATACGATCAAGAATATTAACTTTATCATTCCGCGTCATTTTACGCTGGCCAACTACAAGTATGTATTTAAAGAAGGCGGAATCGTACAGCCGTTGTTTATCTCCATCGCCAAAACCGTGATCGGAACACTGGCAGGTGTTATCTGTACGGCGATGCTGGCTTATACGTTAAGCCGCCGGGATTTCGTATTCCATAAGTTTTTCACGCTGCTCTTTGTGATTACCATGTATGTGGGCGGCGGCATGATCCCGGAATACCTGTTGATCGTTCGTACGCTGCATCTGGGTGATAACTTCCTGGTTTATATCATTCCGGGTCTGATCTGGGTTTACAATATGATTCTTGTCCGTTCTTTTATCGACGGACTGCCGGGAGCCCTGCAGGAAGCGGCGAAGCTGGACGGCGCCAACGACTTCCAGATCTGGTACAAGGTCGTTATGCCGCTGTGTACGCCGGTTATCGCGACCATCGCCCTGTATTATGCGGTAGGACAGTGGAACTCCTTCATGGATACTTATCTGTATGCGAAGAAGCTGCCCACCCTGCAGTATAAACTGTACGAGATCATGTCCCAGGCGACTATGCAGCTGGATACACATACCACCACCAACGCCACGCAGGCGGTAACGCCTATGGCGATCCGTATGGCGGTAACGGTAGTGGCGACGGTGCCGATCATCATTGTATATCCTTTCGTGCAGAAGTATTTCGTAGGCGGTATGACGCTTGGTTCGGTAAAAGACTAAAGTTACAGTGTTACTATTTATGAATTGATTAAGTTTTACATAGATCAATTAAAGAAAAAAGGAGGACTTAAACATGAAAAGGAAGAAGATTTTAGCTCTGCTTGCAGTGGGAGCACTGCTGGCAGGTACGCTGACCGGCTGTGGCGGCGGTGACGCGGCATCCGGAGATGCGGGAAGCGCAGGAGACTCTCAGGGAGCAGCAGAAGGTGACGGCGCACAGGCAGACAGTGGAGATGACACTTCGCCCATTACCTTTGAGTATTACAATGCGGACGGTAAGAACGGTAACTGGAGTGAGACGCCGGTTGGTGCGGCGATCACGGAGGCTACCGGTGTGACACTGGAGATCACCTATCCGGTATCCAGTACCGGTGATGCCAGCGAGGATGTGGCATTGATGATCGCCAACGACGACTATCCGGATATGATCTACTCCAAAGCAGCCGTAACGAACCTTTACGAAGCAGGCGCGCTGATCGACATGACGGATCTGATCGAGCAGTATGGTCCCAACATCAAGAAGATGTATGGAGACGAGTTTGAGAAGCTGAAATGGGGCGCTGACGATCCGGGTATCTACCAGCTGTCTTATGCGGGCGTGCGGGGTAAGATCTTCAGCACAGGCGGCACCTGCCAGATCCAGTATGCGGTGCTGGCAGAGAATGACTATAAGTATCCTACGACACTGGCAGAGTATGAAGAGATGATCAAATCGTATCTGGCAGCGCATCCGACCACAGAGGACGGGCTGGAGACCATCGGTATCTCCATGAGCGCATCCGACTGGCACTGGATGATCACTCTGGGCAATCCGGCAGGTTTTATCGCAGATGCGGCGCCGGATAACGGACAGTGGCTGATCGACGAGAATTATAACTGTACCTACAAGCATTCCAGCGAGGACGAGAAGGAATATTTCAGATGGCTGAGCCGTATGTATGACGAAGGTATTCTGGATCAGAACTTTGCGACACAGACAGACGACGACTATATCGCGAAGCTCTCTAGTGGCCGTGTCGTTGCGATTACGGATGCGAACTGGCATTATATGCAGGCAGAGGCAACTTTGAAAGCAGAGGGTAAGATGGATAAGGCATACTGTGGTCTGCCGGTTGTTATGGATCCAAACGACAAGGCTCCCACACTGATGTATCAGGGTCTGCAGGTTGGATATGGTCTTGCCATCACCAAGAGCTGTGAAGATCCCGTGCGTGCGATCAAGTTCCTGGATTACCTGTGCTCCGATGAAGGCGCTGTCCTTTACAGATGGGGTATTGAAGGGGAAAATTATCTGGTAGATGAGAACGGTATGAGATATCGTACCGAGGAAGAGATCGCGAAGTCGAAGTCGGATCCTGACTACAGCAAGAATACAGGTATCGGTAATTATACCGGATTCCCGATCTATGGCGACGGTGTGCAGGATGAGACCGGCAATTATTATACGCCGACCAGCAAAGAATCCGTGATCGCGGAGTATAATGAAGTAGAGAAGGCAGCCTGCGAGGGAATGGGAGTGGAGATGCTGACAGATATCTTCCCGCAGCCCGAGGAATTTGAGACACCGGTATATTCTCCTCTGTGGGCGTATGCGATCCCGCAGGAGCTGAGCAATAATGTATCCATCCTGGATGAGATTGCGTTCCCGGCGCTTGTTAAATGTGTAACGGAGCCTGAGTCCTCCTTTGACGCGAACTGGGATGCGATGATTGCTGAGCTGGAAGCGAACGGCCTTGAAGAGACCAATGCGATGATGACAGAATTCCTGGCAACTAAGATACAGTAAGCAACTTATTATAGTTAACGACATTAGAAATTTCGTTTACTATAAGAACTTATTTGTCAGAAGATATGGTCTTGAAGACATAATATACAGGTGTCTAAAGACGCATACACATAAGGGAAAGGCTGATATTGAATGAATATCAGCCTTTTCCGGTGAAAAAGTCATTCCATGAGAGGAAGACCGAGGTTTATGAAGAATGAAGCATTTCGGCAGGTTCATCAATACAGTAATCCGGCTCCGGTACTGATATTTCGGCATACGAAAGGGAGGAATACGGGCGTGGATGCCCACTGGCATAACGATCTGGAGATCAATCTTGTGTCAAAAGGACAGGTACGGTTCCATGTGGGCGGACAGAAAAAAGACCGTGCCGCGGGCGGCGTCTGTCTTGTAAGCAGCGGGGAAGTGCATTCCGCTGATCCTGTGTTTGAGGAGGTGGAGGATAACGCGGCAGGGATCACGCTGGTGATCCAACATGATTTCCTGACCAGTGTGATTCCCAACTATGACAAGATCACATTTACGGATCCGCTGAAAAAGGAAGAAGAGAAGATCGCAGCATATCTGACCAGAATTGAGGAGTTGTATGAAGGACAGAAGGATGTCAGTGTGAGCGTCAGGATCCTGGGGCTGGTGTGTCAGATCTTATCCGTGCTTCTGGAGGAGTGCGCCATAGAAAAGGACAGTATGGACGTCAACTACTGGAAGGATTTGGAGCGGCAGAAAATCATTCTGGACTATATCCATTTAAATTATGACCAGCCGCTGCGGCAGGGGGAGCTGGCGGAGAAATTCCACTTTTCCAGGGAATATTTCTGCCGTTTCTTTAAACGCTATACCGGACAGACCTTCAAGGAATATCTGACCGGATACCGCCTGACACGCGCGGAGCAGATGCTTCGCAGTTCCGGCAATTCTATCGTGGAGATTGCCCATTGCAACGGATTTCCGGATGAACAGTCATTTATCAGGGCTTTTAAGAATCAGTACAAGGAATCTCCGGGGAAATACCGTAAGGCATGGATGGAGAGATGAGGTCACAACTGGTTAAATAGTGCCTGTAAAGTGGATAATTTGTCACTGGTGTATGGCAGATACTTCCTAGTAAGATACATATACATTCGGAAAGGACTGATATTTGGAAGGATATCAGTCTTTTTCCTAATATAATAAATATAGAAAAGGAGACAAATCTATGGAAAAGAAGAACACACCCTTTTGGGACAGTTCGCTGCCGATCGAAAAGCGGCTGGACTGGCTGCTTGCCAGGATGACGATCGAGGAGAAACTGAACTGTCTGTCGTCGAGAATGCCGGCGCTTGAGCGGCTGGGGATTCCTGCCATGTCCTTTGGCGGGGAGGCGGCTCACGGCGTGGAGGCCAGGAATGACCAGAACAGGCTTGGCGGACCGGAACCCACCACGTCCTTCGTGCAGCCAATCGGCATGAGCGCCACCTGGGATCCGGAGCTGATCAGACAGGTCGGCACGGTGACCGGCACGGAGGCGCGGGTGATTTATCACAGGCATCCGGACAGAGGCTTAAGCCGCTGGGCGCCTACGGTGGATCTGGAGCGCGACCCGCGCTGGGGCAGAACGGAAGAAGGATATGGAGAGGATCCGGTGCTGACCGGAGAGATGGCTTCCGCTTATGTACAGGGAATGCAGGGGGATAACGACCGTTATCTGCGTGTGGCGGCGACCTTAAAGCATTTTTACGGTAACAATACGGAAGTGGGACGGGGCTGGAAAAATGTTTCCATTGATCCCCGCAACAAGTATGAATTGTATCTGGAGCCTTTCCGCCGGGCCATTGAGAAGGGCGGGGCGGAAGCGATCATGACCGCCTACAACAAGATAAACGGTACGCCGGGAATGTTAAATGACGAGGTACAGAAGATTCTCAAGGATGAGTACGGCCTGGTACACGCGGTGAGCGACGGCGGCGCTACGGCACTGGTGGCGGCTCTGCATCATTACTACGGCACCAATGCGGAGACGGTGGCTGCGGCGGTGAAGGCGGGTGTGGATACCATGTCCGACGATCCGGTGATGGTGGAGCAGGCGGCAAGGGAAGCCTGGGAGCTGGGACTGCTGACAGAGGAGCAGATCGATAAGGCCCTGCGCTGTGCGTTCCGTACCAGACTGCGTCTTGGCATCTATGATGCGCAGCCGGGCAATCC
>VSOD01000252.1 GCA_009774655.1 Lachnospiraceae bacterium | reverse complement strand
AAAATCAAGATTTTTTTGAAAAAGGCTTAACAAATCGCCTTTCCCAATGCCTACACATTGAAGGGACAAGTCCTCTTTGCACAGCTCGCAGTTAATGAGATAACCTTTCCTCGTTATTGCCCCATGATCTTCATCCCCCCCTGCGGTGTAGAAATCATTTAACTGCTGCAAAAATACCTTTGCGTCATCAAAGGGCATTGTAGCGTTTTTCGTAATCTGCGTGGTTCTCCCACACCTTTGTTTCCCCGTCCAGGAATGCCGCCTCAAGGCTGCCGTCCGGAAGGACGGTAAGTCCCCTGACGGATTCCCCGAAAGCCTCTGCGTCAAATTCCTCCATCCCCATCAGGCCGGCACATATCCTCTGGAGCTGTTCTTCGGAATAATTGCGGCTCCGGCAGGTGACTCCCTTCTCTTTCTTCGCCCTGCAGAACCAGCTCACATATTCCCGTCCTTTCACTTTGGCTGAACCCCTCGTATAATGGCATCCGCAGATGCCGCATTTTATCTTCCCCGTGAAAGGGTACGTCGGATTCACCAGCGCCGCCCTTCTGATGATTTCATCCTGAGCTTTGGCAAAAACCTCGCGGCTGATGATCGCCATATGGTCGTTTTCCACATAATACTGCGGAAGCTGCCCCTGGTTTTTAATCTTATTTTTCCGGATGGGATCTTCAATAAAACATTTCTGGTACCTGCGGTCGCCGATGTAAATTTCGTTGCGCAGGATATAGTTCAGATGGCTGTAGGAAAGGTTATATCCCCGGCATGATTTTATCCCCGCTGCTTCCAGTTCGCTTTTGATTTTCCCAAGCGGCACGCCAGATGTGAACCTCTCGAATATCAGCCTTACGGCTTGTGCCTCTTCCGGCACGACCTCATAATTTTCGCCATCATAGCTGTATCCGAATACCCGTTTATTCTTTACCCCGATCTCGCCCGACTGGTACCTTTTCCGGATACCCCATTTCGAATTTTCCGAAATGGAGCGGCTCTCCTCCTGTGCAAACGAGGCAAAGATGGAAAGCATCAACTCCCCGTCCCCGGACAAGGAATGGATATGCTCCTTCTCGAACCGTACCTCCACTCCTATCTCCTTTAAATGCCTGACCGTGGACAGCAGATCCACCGTGTTCCTTGCAAATCTCGATATGCTCTTGGTCAACACGATGTCCACCTTGCCCGCCTCGCAGTCTGCGATGAGGCGGAGGAACTCGCTGCGCGCTGCCGTCCCGGTCCCGCTGATCCCGAAATCCGCATATACCCCGGCATATTCCCATTCAGGGTTGCCCTGTATCAGTTCGTTATAATAACTTACCTGTGCGGAAAGGGAATGGGCGAGGCGGCCCGTTTCCATGGACACACGGGCATAGGCTGCAACTTTCACCCGCTCTTTCAGAGCCGGGATTTTCGGCTCTATCCTGCTTATCTTCGCCATAAGATCACTCCTTCCCGGCAAACTCGTTTGCCGTTACTATAACATCACTCTGTAACCGCATTAAGTCAACGGTTTTCCAGCCAGTAATGTACCCGAAACCGGGCGGTATTTTTCCAGCAGTTTTGTATCAATTATAGCTAATACCTCTTCATCAATGACGCCCTTTTCCAGCATGGATTTAGCGATGGAGAGCGAGATATAATAAAGCTTTTCTGCCCGGAACTGCTCCTCAGTCATCTGCCCCGCCACCTCCAAACCGATGGTTAATATAACAGGCGTGGGAACAGTATTTCCGTCTGGAATTGCCGTAGGCCGTGAACTCCCTGCCGCACCCGGCGCAGGTATGGATGTAGACCGCTTTCTTATTCAGCATCTCCGGGTGTTCCTTCCACCATTTCTTACGGCATTCCACCGAACAGAACACCCTCGTCTTCATCCCCTCAGTCTGCACCAACGCAGCGCCGCACTCCTTACAGCGGCTGCCGGTCCCCTCCGGCGCTTTCTCCGCCATGTTCCCGGTCAGGCTGTTCCGCCTGCAGAACGCCACCACTGTGTCCTTCGTCAAGCCGATGTCTTTTGCTATGGTCGCATATCCCAGGCCGCTGTTACGGCATTTAATGATCACATTTTTCTGTTCTTCTGTCATGAGAACCACCTCCTGCGGAGGCTTATGTATTTTACCCCTGCTTTTAAGAAAGCCTCCCATTTCATTGCCACGGCAGAAGGGAAAACTTGAGGGTAAAATAAAAAACCGCCTTACGACATCTTATGAACCGCAGGCTTGTCACTATTCGCTGTTCTTTGGAAGATCCAAAATCGTATAGACAGCCAAGGGGTGTATGTCCACCTTGTCAGGGGTGTACAAAATCCGTACACCCTCTGCTGAATGACAAAAGCAAGTCCCTGTCAGGCGCCTAAAAAATAAGGCTTGCCGAGTGGCGAAAACCATCTCCGCAAGCTTTATTTACAGTATTTCAAGGCGTTACACCGCATTAAATTGTATCAAAGTTTGGTTCTACACATCTATCTAATATCCCATTTTGATACAATTCTATTTTGCCTGTACTTTTTTATTTTGCCTTCAAAAGGGGTTCAAATGCAAAAACAAACCAAAATTCAACAGATTTATCCTTTATTTTCTGGTATCATGTTTTAACAAAATCGAAAGTTGTGGAGATGCATGATGAGGGGATTACGTTTTAATCTCTATCCCGTTTTTGAAGGTGAACCGCACATCGTCCTTTCCGTAGACCGTCACGAAATTCACCATGGCGTACCAGGCTGCCTCGTCAAAATTATCCACCTGCTCCGGCATCCCACTCAACACATCCATGAAGTTCTCCATCATTTTCCGCTGCGCCTGTTTCGCCGTGATGGCTGCCTGCATTTCCTCCAACCGTGCCTTCGCCGTTTCAAACCGCCCTGCCAGGGCGTCATACCGTTTGGCGTATTCACCCTGGTTCTGTGCAATGCGGGCATTCTCACTGATACATTTCTCCATCAGTTCCGCCGCCACGTTCATCTCACCATTAAGCTGCCGTGCCTCCGCCTCCAGCTCCCCTGTTTCAAATGCCGTGTCTTTGACTTCACCAAAGCCTGCAAGAATGAGGTCTTTCTCTTTCCCTATGCTGTTCAGCGCCTTTATGAAAAGCTGTTTGATGGTTTTCTCATCCAGATGCGGCGTGGTACATTTCTTCCCACCGTCAAATTTATGATTGCACTGCCAGACCACCCTGCGGTATTTGTCGTTGGAATGCCAGACCTTGGAGCCGTACCAGCTCCCGCAGTCCCCGCACCGTATCTTACCGGAAAAGATGTTCACACAGCTGTTCCGGCTGCTGCCTTTGCCCCGCGACTGCATCAGCACCTGCACATTGTCGAAAACAGCGGGCGGTATGATGGCTTCGTGGTTGCCCTCCACATAATACTGCGGCACTTCTCCCTCGTTCTTCTTTTTCTTTTTTGAGAGGAAATCGGTGGTGTACACTTTCTGCAGGAGCGCGTCGCCTTTGTATTTTTCGTAAGTCAGGATAGATTCAACCACACCCTTACCACACACTTTTTTGCCGCCTGGTGTTGGAATACCCTTTTCTGTCAGCATCTTGGCTATCTGGTACGGCGACCTGCCCTGCAGGAAAAGACCGTAGATTTCCCGAACGGTTTTCGCCTGTTCCTCGTTTATAACAAGGTTCCCGTCCTCACCCCGGTCATAGCCGAGGAACCTTCCGAACGGCACCGTGACCTTGCCGTCTGCAAACCGTTTCCTCATGCCCCATGTGCAGTTTTCCGAAATGCTCCGGCTCTCCTCCTGTGCCAGCGAGGACATTATGGTAATCAGGAGTTCTCCCCTGGAATCGAATGTCCAGATATTTTCTTTTTCAAAATAACATTCCGTGCCGTTGTCCTTCAGCCTGCGGATGGTGGAAAGACTGTCCACCGTGTTCCTCGCAAACCTCGACACGCTCTTGGTGATGATGAGGTCAATTTTTCCGTCCAGGGCATCCTCCACCATTTTGTTGAATCCCTCGCGGTGCCGTGTGGAAGTTGCACTGATACCTTCATCCGAATACAGCCCGACAAACTCCCAATCCTCACGGCTCTGTATGTAGGACGTATAATAATCGCATTGGGCGGCATAACTGGTCTGCTGGTCTTCCATGTCGGTGCTGACGCGGGCGTACCCTGCCACTTTCCGCTTTTTCCGGCTGCTGATGGGGTCCGCCGTAAAGCGGTTCCGTGTGGCCGGTATCGTTGTCACATTCTTTGCCATGTCTGCGTCCTCCCTTCCCGAAAATGGTATTCCAGACTGCCGTCCTCCAGCGCCGCGATTTCTTTTATCTGCCTTTCGAATTCGCTCCCGTCAAATTCCTCCGGTCCAGGGATGCTTGCAGATATGCGCCGCAGTTTGAAATCTGCATAATTCGTGCCGTGGCATTCCACATCGCTGCGCTTTTTGCCGATGCAGTACAAGTACACCCACTTCCCACCGGAATTCACCCTGTGGTAAGTGTTCCCACGGATGGCTGTAAGTGAAATCATATAACCGCCAGGACTTTGTCCCTCGCTTTTTCAGTTCTGCAAAGGATATTCGATGTCGCCACCTCCGAACCGGTCGGCTATATAGCATACATGGGAGCAGTATTTCCGCTTTTTATTCCCGTAGGCAGTGAACGGTTTCCCGCACTTCGCACAGGTAAATTCATAGACCGCTTTCTGTGTAATCCGCTCCGGGTGTTCCGTCCACCATTTCTCCCGGCAGGCTTTACAGCAGAACACCTGCTTTTTCATCTTCGGCCGCTGCTTTATCTCCACGCCGCATTCGCGGCATCTGTCTTTATCGTCTGTTACCAGGATGTCCGCAGAGGTGAGGCTGTTCCTGCGGCAGAAGCTCTTGACGGTATCCTTTGGGATGCCAAGCTCCTTCCCTATGTCCGCATATCCGCGCCCAATGCTGCGGAAACGGATGATTTTTTCTTTCTGTTCACCTGTCACTGTCGGCACCTCCTCACTATACGGAGATTTGAAGGCCGTTTTGAGAGGGATAAAAAAACAGCCCACAGAACAAACTATGCTCTGCAGGCTGTCCATTATAACTTACACGGTTTTACACTCTTTCTGCAAAATCAAGGCTCACCCATACACCAAATATCCTGTTGTAAAATATTTCTTTTTTCTTGCCCTTGGAATATTGTTTAATCCTTGCTTTTTCCGCCTCCTTCCTTGCCGTCAGATATTCTCCAGTTTCCCGGTATAAAGCTGATAATATATTCCCCGCTTCGCCAACAAGCTGTCATGATCTCCTCTCTCCACAATCCTCCCGTGATCCAACACCATGATCACATCCGAATTTTTGATTGTGGAAAGCCTGTGGGCGATCACAAATACCGTCCTGCCCTTGCCAAGCACAGGCATAAGGATACTGGCATAACGGTTCGCGTTGTTCGCACTGTCCCGCAGCTTTACATTCAGATCCTTAAAATCCTGTATACAGGCTTTCTCATGGCAGAACACCTTTACTACCTTCTGGCCTTCCATCATTTCCTCTATGTATCCGTTCAGGCTCCCCACATCCGTCTGCTGCTGCACAAAATAATGCCCGCTCCTTGAGGATATTGTCCTCGTTGCAAATACCATGCAGACCACCATCACAACCGTAATCAGTGTCAACGGACGGCTTAAAACCAGCATAGATACAAAAACACCCACAATCGTGATCACTGCGGACAGCATCTGCGGCATACTCTGGCTGATCACCTGCCGCAGGGTATCCGTGTCATTGGTGTAAATGCTCATGATGTCCCCATGGGATTTTGTGTCAAAATAGCGGATGGGCAGATGTTCCATGTGACGAAACAGGTCATCCCTTACTTTTTTTAACATTCCCTGCGACACATAAATCATAATGTAGTTATAAGCCCACGTGCAGAACACGCCGATATAATAAACTGCCGCCATCACAAGCAATGCTTTAAAAAGAGGGGACAGATCAGGCCGTGTCTGATTCACAAATGGCAGGATGTAGTCATCAATCAGGTTCCGCATGAACAGAGTACCGCCGATATTCGCGACGGTGCTGACCAGAATACATAACGCCACCAACAGGCACTGCCATTTATATTCTTTCAGGATATAAGCAATCAGCCGCCTTAACGTCGCCCCCATATTCTTTTTATTCCCTACTGTCATCATCGCCGCCCTCCTTCGTCTGTGACTCATAAATTTCTCTGTAAATCGGGCTGCTTTCCAGCAGTTCTTCATGGGTGCCCACAGATTTCATCCTGCCGTTGTCAAATACCAGAATCCTGTCCGCATCCTGGATCGACGAAATTCTCTGGGCTATGATAATC
>VSOD01000251.1 GCA_009774655.1 Lachnospiraceae bacterium | reverse complement strand
CATCTGGCGTCCACAGGGCATCCGCTGCTGGGGGACACGGTGTACTGCAGCCGGAAAGAGCCCTACCGGCTGGAGGGGCAGACACTGCACGCCATGGTGATCGGTTTTACGCATCCGACGGACGAACGGTACGTGGAAGTGACGGCGCCTCTGCCTGCATATTTTGAACATCTTCTGCATATTTTATAAAATATCCTGATGTATTTTATTAAAAAATATGTTTTCACGGCAGGATAGCGCATTTCTGTCTTGTATAGAATTGCCAGTCTATTGTATAAACAATGAATAGTTATACAGTAGATTGGCTTTTTTTTCGCAAAGATATTGATTCTTTCACATTAATGTGGTAAAGTAAATAGATAAATTACAGAACATGTTCCCGCAGACTTTGCAACAATGCAACGTTCCGGGATGAACTGTTACCGGCATTGCAATCTGTCATACAAAGGGGTATTGTCTCATGGAGTCCGCTGATTATCTGGATCAACTGTTACAGAAATACTCGGGTACATTCGATATTTTTAAGCCGTATGTTATTCATGGCAAAGAGTACCCTGCGTATGGGTATTTTTTTTCGCACACAGAGAAATATGTTCTGGTCAGGGAAGCCAATATGTGGTCGGCAGACAGCTATGAACATATCCTTTTTATCAGGGCGCAGGAACTTGAGCAGCCACTGATCGACGAGGCATATGCCTTGGTAAAGGACTATATGGAACCGGTGCTGGTCTGCAGGGGAGAAGCGCTTCCGGCGCCGGGCCATATGTACAGTTACCTGACCATCAGCCTGATCGTCGATAAACCCCTTTCCAGACAAATGCGAAAAGCCGTTAAGCGATTCCGGTTCGAGAAGGGCTATCGCTTTAACGTAAGAGGGTTCTCACAGGCCCATATCGTGTGTGCCACGATGGAGGATGAGAGAGTCTATACCAACTATGTTGGGCGCAAAGCGGCGAAGCTGTATCATGACAATTTCCGTAAGACAGAATAAATATAAATACAGAATAACAACGCAGCTTATAGGATAGAGCAATCTATTTCATATAAGAGACTGTCAGAGATTTCCCGATGCATGGCGGGAGAGTATTCCGGCAGGCAAAAATAATCTATACAAAACAGGAGGAATTCAGTGTGAACTCAGTAGTATTGATCTTACTGGCTATCGCTATCTTTGTCGTAGCATATCTTACATACGGCAGATACCTGGCCAAAACCTGGGGTATTGACCCCAAACGCAAGACACCCGCTTATGAACTGGAAGACGGTGTCGATTATTGTCCTGCCAAGACTCCGGTCTTAATGGGACATCATTTTTCATCCATCGCCGGTGCAGGCCCCATCAACGGTCCGATTCAGGCGGCATTTTTCGGATGGCTTCCCTGCTTTTTGTGGATCGTGATCGGCGGTATCTTCTTCGGTGCCGTTCAGGATTTCGGTTCCATCTTCGTATCGATCCGTCATGAGGGTAAATCTCTCGGCGAAGTGATCGAAGAGAATATCGGCCGCAAGAGCAGAGTCCTTTTCACCGTATTTGCATGGCTGGTATTGCTGCTCGTTATCGCGGCTTTTGCCGATATCGTGGCGAACTCCTTTACGGGAAGCGACGCCAACGGTTCCGTGGCGACGGCATCCCTGCTGTTCATCCCGCTGGCGATCGCTTTCGGCTTCTTCGTATACAGGAAGAATGCGCCGATGGTAGTAGCTTCCGTGATCGGTGTGATCCTGCTGGCAGCATGTGTGGCCATTGGTCTGGCTTTCCCGATCGTGCTTTCCAAGAACTTCTGGCTGGCATTCGTATTTATCTACATCATGATCGCATCCGTGACGCCAGTGTGGATCCTGCTGCAGCCGAGAGATTACTTAAGCTCATTCCTGCTTTACTTTATGATGATCGCGGCTGTCGTCGGCATCTTTGCGGCGCATCCTGCGATAGAGATTCCGGCCTTTATCGGATTCCATGTGGGCAACAACTACCTGTTCCCGACACTGTTCATCACCATCGCCTGCGGTGCGATCTCCGGTTTCCATTCACTGATCGGTTCCGGAACCACCTCCAAACAGCTGGACAATGAGAAAGACGCCCTTCTGGTAGGCTATGGCTCCATGCTGATCGAATGTGTCCTGGCAGTGATCTCCCTGATCGCAGTAGCGACCCTGACCACAGACGGCCAGTTCGCAGCGGCAGGCTTTGCATCTCCGACAGTAGTATTCGCGCAGGCCGTTTCCGGTTTCTTTGCGACCATCGGTATGCCCGAGACAGCAGTGTCAGCTACCTATACGATCATCTCGCTGGCAGTATCCTGTTTCTGTCTTACATCGCTGGATACCGGCACAAGACTGGGCCGCTTCATGTTCCAGGAGCTGTTCGCCGGAACAGAAGCAGGGAAGAAGATGAAGCTCGACAATATGTACGTGGCGACAGTTGTCACGGCGATCTGCGGTTTCGCGCTCTGTCTGGCAGGGTACGCCAAGGTATGGCCTCTGTTCGGCGCCTGCAACCAGCTGGTGGCAGTGCCCGCGTTCCTGGCTGTCGGCACCTACTTAAAGAAACATAATAAAAACAATAAGATGTTGTATATCCCGATCATCTTCATGTCCGCTGCGACGCTGGTATCGTTGTTCTTCTCCTTTAAGAACAATATGACGGCTCTGCTCGGCGGCGGTCTGGACGGCGCGGCAGTCTTCACGAACGTGCTGCAGAATGTGATCATCGTTCCGATCGTTATCCTGGCAGTCATCCTGCTGATCGACGGCGGCAAAGTGCTGTGGGGTAAGGACGGGAAATAAACCGAAAATAATATAATAACAGGAGAACATATGCTTTTGTATAATGATATGCAGAGGGATATGTTCTCTTTTTTAAGGAGGCATGTATGTTAGATCAATCCGGATTTGACTTATGGGCAGATGGATATGACAAAACAGTCGGGATTTCCGATGAAGAAAATGCATATCCGTTTGCCGGTTACAGGGATGTGCTTGGCAGCATCTTTCAGACCATTATGGAAAAGCCAAATGCAACAGTGCTTGATATAGGGTTTGGAACAGCTACACTCACAGCAAAACTATATGAACATGGTTGTACTATTTATGGACAGGATTTCTCATCAAGAATGATCGCATTAGCATCCGGAAAAATGCCGGGTTCACATCTTTATCAAGGAGATTTCACAGAAGGATTAGTAGAACCGCTGCGAAATCAGTGCTATGATTTTATTGTGGCGACATACTCTCTGCATCATTTGACTAATGAACAAAAAATATCCTTTCTTCATACTTTGTGTCATTATCTGAAAGAGAACGGGAAGATTTTAATTGGTGACGTTGCTTTTGAAAACCGTGATAAATTAAATCAGTGCAGACAGGAAGCCGGTAACGAATGGGATGATGAAGAAATCTACTTCGTTGCCGATGAACTGAGAAATGCTTTTCCGGGACTTGCATTCAGGCAGGTTTCATACTGCGCAGGTATCCTGACATTGACTCATTCACTTCCAATTTGAAGAAGAGGAGTTTAGATTTATATTTTCCGCTGTGATTATCACCAAAAACATTCAAAGAATATTTGCTTTTTGTGTAAAAAATGTATATAATATACTTATATTTATCTTTTCAAAATGCATGGACTTTATGGAAGGCATAGAACAAAAGGTATCTATAAAATTTTAAAGCAGAAAGGATGATGTTCTATGAATACAATTATCACTATCGGTCGTCAGTTTGGTTCCGGCGGTCGTGAAATCGGAAAGAAAGTGGCCGAATACTTCGGGATTAAATTTTATGATAAGGATTTACTGACGCGGGCAGCGAAAGAGAGCGGCTTCTGTGAAGAGATGATCCAGAGCCATGACGAGCGGCCGACGAACTCATTCCTCTACAACCTGGTTATGGATACGTATTCCTTCGGCTATAATTCTTCTTCATTTGTAGATATGCCGATCAGCCATAAAGTTTTTCTGGCACAGTTTGACACGATCAAGAAGATTGCCAGTGAAGGCCCCTGCGTGATCGTAGGCAGATGTGCCGACTACGCATTGCATGACTATCAGAACTGCCTGCATCTCTTTATCCTTGCCGATAAGGACCGCAGAGTGAAGCGCATTATAGAGCGCTACGAGGATGTCAATACAGAGCAGAAGGCTCTCGATATGATCAATAAGAAAGACAAGCAGCGTCAGAGTTATTACAATTATTATTCTTCTAAGAAATGGGGACGTTCGGAGAGCTATGATCTGTCCATTAACAGCGGCGTTCTCGGCATAGACGGAACCGTAAAACTGATCGCGCAGTTTGTTGAGGATTTCGAGAACCGATGAAATAGAGAAGGGCAGAAGCAGTGATTTATGCTTTTGCCCTTTATATTGAAATAATCATGTATTTCCTCAGTTGCCCGCACAGGTTATCATGCCGAATCTTTCAGGCTTTCACTAATTCATATATATTGCTCATTTCTGCCTGTTCGTCGTATAGATCCTGGTACATCTTAGTTACAACAACAGTAAATCCTGCCTTCTCCAAAGTCTTACAGGAAGCGATATTTTTGACATTGGCTGTCGCAACAAGTTTCTTCAAGTCATATTTTGCAAACAGATAGTCTACAAAACATTGTAATGCTTCAGCAGCATATCCGTTGCCGCGATACTCAGCACCAATGAAGTATGTAACACCAACTTCCATGAAGTCCTCATAAAACGAACTTCCTACAGAGCCGATCACCTGATGATCTGACTTATCCTCTATAGCAAATGCCAGATATTCATGATATGGATTATCTTCCGATTCCAGTTCCATTGCTTCCCTGATAAAATCACCCATCCATTTGTGACATTCACTGCAGTCGCCGTAAATTTCTGTTAAACTGCCATCGGAAGCCATTTTGATAAATGCATTTTCATCTGATGTTTTTATACTTCTTATGTTTAATCTTTTGGTCTCTAAGAACATGATCTGCATACCTCCAAAATTGAATAAAAAAGGAGATAGGTTATCCTCTATATAACTATTCGCAAAACACAAGTTTAACGAATAGTTAGCGCAGAATAAACCACTTACCTTATAACCCTTTGCGTTCCCGGAAATCCTCATTACTGTTATATTTCGTCACATAGGTCCGGTAACCGTTGTTTTTGTCGAGCTGTTTTGCCTGTCTTTTTCGGTCCGATCCATAGTTCAGGTAATTTTCCCGGTAATGACGCACCGTGTCAATTTCATCTGTAGCGCGCCTGCGTTTTCTGGATGTATGACGCATATAAAAGTAAATTGCGATTATGATGATTACCGTTATAAATAAAATACCGCCGGACATGATCTACCTCCTGTGGGCTTATTCATTGCTTTTAAAATCCAAGCGCTTCGGAATCCAGCCAAATGGTAAACGGGCCGTCATTGACAAGGGAAACCTTCATCACGGCGCCGAATTCGCCGTGTTCCACTTTGGGCACAGATTCCCGGCATTTGGCGATGATATATTCATACAGTTCCTCGGCCAGATCAGGTTTGCCGGCATCAATAAAGGACGGCCGGTTCCCGTGCTTACAATCTGCATACAATGTAAATTGTGAAATAATTAACAATTCTCCATTGACAGAAGAAATGTTCAGATTCGTCTTGTCATTTTCATCGCTGAAAATACGCAGATTGATCAATTTACGTATCATTTTATCTGCAATTTCCATTGTATCCGTGTTGGAAACCCCGACGAATACACATACCCCTTCTTCGATCGCGCCGGCCGTGCGGCCCTCGATCGTCACTTCTGCTTTATTTACCCTTTGGATCAGAAACCTCATGACTGCTGCTCTCTTCCTTCTTCTTTTTCTTTCTTACCGGAACGTACTCGGTAAATGTTTTCTTCTCGTCAATCTCCCCCACAGTCATATATGGCTGCAGGTCTGTGGGCAGATCTTTCTTGCTGAGCATCCTGTTCACAACGGCCTTCACGCCCGCATAGAACACCGCAAAGATCGGTACACCGACCACCATACCCAGAACACCGAACAGCCCTCCGAAGATGGTAATCGAAAAGATGACCCAGAAACCGGACAATCCCGTGGAATCCCCGAGGATCTTCGGCCCCAGAATATTGCCGTCAAACTGCTGGATAAAAAGAATCAATATGATAAAATACAGTGCCTGCAAAGGATCTACCATCAGCACCAGCAATGCACTCGGAATCCCGCCGATCCATGGCCCGAAGAACGGGATCACGTTGGTCACCCCCACGATCACGCTCACAAGGATGGCATACGGTGTGCCAATGATACTGGTAAGACCATTGTATTTATACCCAAGACGCCCCACCGAGATA
>VSOD01000250.1 GCA_009774655.1 Lachnospiraceae bacterium | reverse complement strand
TTCCTGTATGAGTGTTGTTTTATCTATATAGAAGTAGTTCTGTTTCCGGATTGTCTCAAAGTCCTGATTCCCGATCCCGATCGCCCTTGCCATAGCGTCCTCCTTCATGCGCGGCCACACGCTGCGCCCTCACTGCTGCTCCTTCTTCCAGTATATCCCTTTTCCCACCGGAAGGCAATGAATCATCCGTGACCGTGACAGAACCGGCAGCCCGAAGGTGACGCGGCACACCCGCCCAGCGCAGTTTCCCGCAGCTCATACGGGATCCGCTTTCCGACCTGATACATGGTGTCCAGCATCTCGTCAAAAGGAATCAGCTGTCGGATACCGGACAGCGCCAGCTCCGCGGCGATCAGTGCATTGGCCACCCCGGCCGCATTCCGGTTCTGGCAGGGATATTCCACCAGGCCGCCTACCGGGTCACACACCAGGCCAAGCATGTTCATCAGCACCGTGGCGGCCGCATCCAGACTCTGCCGGGGTTCTCCTCCCATAAGCTCCACCGCGGCTCCCGCCGCCATGGCGGCCGCAACGCCCACCTCTGCCTGACAGCCGCCCACCGCACCCGCCACCGTCGCATTGCGCATAGCAAGATATCCGATGGCTCCGGCATGAAACAGGACATCCGTCATCTGCTCATCGGTACAGTGATACGCCTGCTGCAGTGCCAGCAAAAGTCCCGGCACAATGCCGGCAGAACCCGCCGTGGGAGCCGCCACGATCACGCCCATAGACGCATTGACCTCCAGCACCGCCATGGCATAGGCAATGCCCTGGCCCAGCACCTCGCCGCAGATGCTCTTCCCGCTGCTTTGATGCTTCTTAAGTTTCCCGGCTTCTCCGCCGATCAGCCCGCCCACAGACTTCACCGGCGTATGCAGCGGCGTCAGGGCGGACTGCCGCATGATTTCCCATACCCCCTGCATCCGGCTGCAGACCTGCTCCATGGAAACCTCGCTCAGATCGCATTCCCGCTGCTTCATCACCTCCGAGATCCGCTGCCCGTTACGACTGCACAACGCAAGCAGCTCTTCCGCATTTTTAAAATCTACCATACTCTCACTTTCTCCTGTCTTTGTCACAGCGCCTCAATCAAATACAGCACGTCCGCCCTTTTCCGGAAGCGCCTCAACTCTTCTGCACAAGCATAACGTCCCGGATATTCGGGTTCTCCAGCAGCTGCCCGATGATATCCTCGGGCAGTCTGTCATCCGACTCCACAATGGTATACGCCTTCTCCCCTTTGGACTCCCGAAACAGGCGCATAAAGGCAATATTGACGCCCCGGTCGCTCAGCGCCTTCGTGATATGGGCCGCCACACCGGGTCTGTCCCTCTGGATAATGATCACGGCATTGTACTCTCCCGTAAACTCCACCCGCACCTGATTGATCCGCACGATCCTCACCTTGCCGCCGCCCAGAGATTCCCCGCGCACACACATCTGTGTGCCGGCGTCATTGACCATGCGGATGTCCACCGTGTTGGGGTGCACATCCGTTTCCTTTTCATCTGTCAGAAAAGAGTAAGCGATCCCGCGTTCCCCGGCGATCTCGAAGGAATCCCGGATCCGCACGTCATCGGTGTCAAACCCCATGATGCCGCCCAGCATCGCCCGGTCGGTGCCGTGCCCGCTGTAGGTTTTGGCAAAAGACCCATACAGGGTAAACTCCACTTCTCGCAAAGTCCCGCCAAGCATCTTCTGTGCCAGATGCGCGATGGCACAGGCCCCGGCGGTATGCGAACTGGACGGCCCCACCATATTCGGGCCGATCACATCAAACACACTGATAAAAGACATCTCATTTCTCCTCAAAAACTTTCTCCAGCCACGTAAGCGCCAGCGACGGCCACTGCGCCGCACTGCCGTCAGCCTTCCGGCCGTTCTGGATCTCTTCTTCCCCCATCGCCCGCTTCCACGCTGCGGCAAATGCAGAAAGGCTCTCCGCTCCCGCCGCGTCTGCAAATTCCTCCGGCACGCTGTCCGGCCGTTCTTTCGACAGCGCCCGCAATGTCTGCCACTGCTGCTCCATCGTATAGATGCTGTCCGCCCCGAAGTCACCGTCCGCCCACTGCTGTGTAGCCACGCTCATGCCATGCGGGCCTTCCATAAACAAATGCAGTTCACAGGGAACCGCTGCCCTGTGACACGCCTGCGCAAAGTATATGCTGTTCTCCACCGGCACCAGATCATCCGTAATCGTATGCCATAAAAAGGCCGGCGGCGTGTCCGCCGTAACCTGCTTTTCCAGACTCGCCCAGGCAAGCGCTTCCTCTTCGGCATCCTCTCCCAGCAGCAGGGTAAAGCTGTCCCGATGGGCCTTCTCACCGCTGGTGATCACCGGATAGCACAGCACCACCGCATCCGGCCGGTTGGAAATGCCCGCAAAGATACCCGTCTCATCCTGCTGCTCTTTGTGATGCACCGCAAGGCTTCCCACCAGATGACCGCCCGCCGAAAAGCCGCAGCAGGCAACCCGGTCGCTGATCACATGCCATTCCCGGGCATGTTTACGGATACAGCACACCGCTCTGGAAAGATCCGCAAGCGCCTGCCTGCGTACCGGAGCAATCCGGAACATATTGGTAGTATATGTCAAAACAAAAGCCTGATACCCTGCCTCGTAAAAACGCTTCGCCACAATCTCGCCTTCCGTCTGGCTCACGACCGCATAGCCGCCGCCTGGCACCACCAGCATCGCCGGCCTGTCTGCTCCATCCTCATGCAGATAGGCCCTGATATTCGGCCGAAACTCCCCTGCAAAAGGATATTGATATTCTCCCTGTTCCCATAAATACACCGCTTCCCTCATAGCTTTCATGCCTCCTGTATTCCTGCCGCCAGCCGCTTTTGCGGTATCACGGCATATTCTTATCGCACAGTCTTCTTAGAGTATACCCTCAAAGCGCCCTGATTTCAAACAATTCCCTGCATTCATTTCACTCCTGCGACGCAAACTGCGCCATATACAGCCTGTAATAAGCGCCCTTCTTCTCCATCAGCTGTCGGGCATTGCCCTCCTCGATGATCCTGCCGTCATCCACCACGAAGATCCGGTCGGCCTTCTGGATCGTTGACAGCCTGTGCGCAATCACGAAGGAAGTCCTGCCAGCCAGCAGATGCTCAATGCCCTGCTGCACCAGAATCTCCGTCTTCGTGTCGATGCTGGAAGTGGCTTCATCCAGGATCAGAATCTTCGGATCCGACACCATCGTCCGGGCAAAAGCCAGCAGCTGCCGCTGTCCGATGGAAAGGCCGCCGCCCCGCTCCGACAGTTCCGTATCATAACCGGCATCCAGCCGCATGATAAAATCATGTGCATTGACCGCTTTGGCCGCCGCGATGACCTCCTCGTCAGTGGCATCCAGCTTCCCGTAACGAATATTGTCTCTGATCGTTCCCGAAAAGAGGAAATTGTCCTGCGTCATGATACCCATCTGCCGGCGCAGGCTCTCGATGGACACCTTCTTCACGTCATGGCCGTCCACCGCCACAATCCCTTCCTGCACGTCATAGAAGCGGCTGATCAGATTCACAATGGTCGATTTGCCGGCTCCGGTAGGCCCCACCAGTGCGATGGTCTCTCCCGGACGGATGCGGAAATTCACGTCGTCCAGCACTTTTACTTTGTCATCATATGAAAAGGTCACATGGGCAAAGGTCACTTCACCCTCGATCGGCGGCATCTCGATCACGCCCTCTTCATCCGCGATAGCCGGCGGCGTATCCAGAATCTCGAAGATACGCTCCGCGCCCGCTATGTTCGTCACCAGCTGGTTGTAGAAATTGCTGATATTATGGATCGGCTGCCAGAACATGGTCAGGTAACTGCCGAAAGCGATAAACGTTCCCAGCGACACTTCCTCCACGCCCAACACCACGATACCCGTAAAATACAACAGGATACAGCCGATGGCCCAGGAAAAATCAATCACCGAGCCGAAAGCGTCACTCATCCGCACCGCATGGCCGAATGCCTGCCGGTGTTCTTCCAGCAGCCCGTCAAAAGTCCGCTCTGTCTCTTCCTGTGCATGAAAACTCTGGATGATCCGCATTCCCGCCATGTCTTCATGGATAAAGGCATTCAGGTTGGCCGACTTCTTGCGGAAAACCTGCCAGCGCGGATGCGCTTTTACCTGAATATAAACCATACCCGCCGCCATAAACGGAATCGCCAGCATGGATGCAAAAGCCAGCTTCGGGTTCTTCCAGATCATGATCACCACCACCGCTACGACTGTCAGGCCGTCCGGGATCAATGTAGTCACACAGTTGGACAGCACGTCTTTCAGGGAATTGATATCGCCGATGATACGGGACAGAATCTTCCCCGTCGGCCTGCTGTCAAAAAAAGCAAAATCAAGCTTCTGAATATGAGTATACAACTCCTGTCTGATCGTCAGCAGGATCTCGTTGCAGACCTTCGCCATAATATACATCCGCAACTTTACCGTCACCACCAGCAGCAGATTGATCACAAGCGCTACTAAAAGCAGCCGGTACAGGCCGTTTACATCCTTAACCGAAATATGATCGTCGATGGCGGATTCCATGATCAACGGATTGACCAGGCTGACCGCCACACCGTATCCCATGATCAAAAGCACCAGAATGATCTGCCATTTATAATCGAGCAGATAGCGGAACAGCCGTAGCAGTGTCTGTACCTTACTGCGCTCTACGCTCTGCTCATCATCTTTATATGAGTTGACTGCCATATGTCTCACTACCTTTCTGTTTCTCTGCCTCTGTTACCGTTTCCTTACTATTGCCTGTTTCCGGCAGCAGATTTATCGGCTGCTGCAGTGCGGCCGCCGTATCCATATCGCCGTACTGCGATTCATACGTTTCAAAATAGAGTCCCCGCTTCGCCAGCAGCTCCTCATGCGTTCCCCGCTCCGCGATAGAACCATTCTCCAGCACAATGATCTCATCTGCATGCCGCACTGCGCTGATCCGGTGGGCGATAATGATCTTCGTCGTCCCCTCCAGTTCCCGCAGCGTCTGCTGGATCATCTGCTCTGTCTCCATATCCAGCGCCGAGGTGGAATCGTCCAGCACCAGGATCGGATCCCGCTTGGCCAGTGCCCGGGCAATGCTGATCCGCTGTTTCTGCCCGCCGGACAGCCCCACGCCCCGTTCCCCGATCACGGTGTCGTAAGTCTCCTCCATACGCTCGATAAAATCACTGGCCTGGGCCTGCACGGAAGCCCTGCGGACCGTCTGGAAATCCAGCCGTTCCTTCTTGCCCAGCTTAATATTGTCGTTGATGGTATCCGAGAAAAGGAACACATCCTGCATCACATAACTGACGCTGGTGCGCAGCTGCTCCAGAGACAGCTCTTTGATGTTCACATCATCCAGATAAATGGCTCCCTCCGTCGCATCATACATACGCTGCAGAAGCTGTACAATAGAAGTCTTACCCGCTCCCGTGGCCCCCATAATGCCCAGCGTCCTGCCCGCTTCCACCGTAAAGGAAATATCGTGCAGGATCTCGTACATGTCCGCTTTGTGGAAGGACACATGGTCGAAGCAGACCTTACCCGCCACCTGCTCGATCCTCACCGGCTCAGCGTTTTCCATGATGGTCGGCTTCTCCTCATAGATCTTACGCACCTTCTTATTGGATGCCACCGCCGCCGAGAAGCTGTTGGTCAGCCATCCCAGCATTTCCATCGGCCAGACGATATTCGTGGAATACTCCACGAAAGCGGTCATCTGCCCCAGCGTCATCTGCCCTTTGATCACGAATCCGCCTCCGACCAGTATGGTCAATATCGGCAGTACCTTGCTGACCACACTGAAAAAGGGATAGTACCGCACAAAAACCCTGGACTGCTGCATGTTCAATTCATAGTAGCGCTTATTGTGGGAAAGGAATTTCCCGATCTCATGTTTTTCCCGCGCAAAAGCCTTTACGGTACGCACACCGGCCAGATTCTCCTCCGCCACCGTATTTAACCTGGCGTTCTCCTCACTGATCTCCTCGTAGACCTGCCCCAGCTTCCGCTCCATCAAAAGCGCGATGGTACCGCACATCACCATGGCCGCCGTCGGCAGCAGCGCCAGCTTCCAGTTGAGCAGATACATGGAAATCAGGATGATGGACGTGTGGTAGATCACCTCGATCAACAGCATCCCCACATAACCGATGGCGTCCCAGATACGGTCGATGTCCTCTTTGACCCGGGCCATCAGCTCTCCCGTATTCGTCCTGTCGAAAAAGTCTGCGCTTAATCCCTGCACATGCCGAAACAGATCCCTGCGCATATCCGCCGAAATGCGGATCCCGTTCTTATCGAAAGTGTATTCCTTCACATACTGGAACAC
>VSOD01000025.1 GCA_009774655.1 Lachnospiraceae bacterium | reverse complement strand
CCCACCCCCCCCCCCGCACCCACCCCCCCCCAGCAGCCGCGAGCCCGCCGACCCGCCGAACCGACACCGCTCCCACACACCAACCAAACCACGCACCTGATTATTTGTGCGGTATGGACACGGCCTCCGATATGATTGAGAGGTGATATAAGTATAGTCTTAAAACCACGCTTTCATGGAAGGAGTAAAAAGATATAATGATTGATGTAAAAATGACATGTAGTATAGAAAATATGAAATTAATAGAAGAAGATGGTAAATATTTGTTGGATATATCTATACTTGCAAATTCAAAATTTGAAACTGGAAGGTACAAGGTAATGGCTATGTTGCCAATTGGTTTGTCTAGTTTTTCTATTTCAGATAACATATATGAAGGCAAAATGATTAATATTGGCTTTGGTGATTTACCATGTATAGGCGACATGGTTTATGAAACAATTGAAAAGAAAGAACAGATTATGACATTGAATGAGATTGAGAATAAATTAGGATATAAAATTAAGTTAGTTAGTGAAAAATAGCAATAAAACAAGTCTTTCAAGAGGATATATTGTATGAAAAGATCAGAAATTAAAAGAAGACAATATTCAGATAGGGGTCAGTCAGAGTTTAGTCATAGATGTGCTTGTTGGGCGAATAATCATAATGGTTGGGCAAAGATGAAAAAGAAAAATAGAAGATTGTTCAAAAAGAAGTTTAGAGAAGAAACAAGAAAAGAAATAGAATCGCAATTTTAAGGAAAGTAAATTATGGGAAATTGGAAATATAAATTAGAAGATGAAGGTAAGCAACTAAGAAAATTAATAGATGAAGACGATGCGACTTTGGAAACTGTAATTGCTGCATATAATCAAATGATTGCTTGCTTAAAATTTTTGAAATTAAAGTTGATAGAAAGAGACAAAATTGATTTATCATATGAGATTGACTGTATGATAGAAGATTATGAATTGGCACGTCCAGAAGATACAGATGCTCGTAATTATTATGAGGAAGAAGATATTTTTAATTTCAATCTGAGAGGATTTTATGATTTCTGTGATGATAATAGAGTGTGGATCGGGTTATAAGAACAATAGAATGTGTGTTTTAAAGGAGAAACGGAATGACCGAAGATGATATCAAGAAGATGAACAGAGAAGATAAAATTAAATTTCTAAAAAGAGGACAAACAGAGGAGCCTAAATATTTTAACTATGACAAGTATGGTGATTTTTCTGGTGTTTCAGATGAGTGGCTAAATAAATTGGTTGAGGAATTAGACTGGATATGGAAATAAGGAAGGAGAATGTGATTGGATAAAATAGGAAGAATTAAAGAATTGGTAGGAATACTGCAAAAAGCAGCGTATGCCTATTATGGCTTAGATAGTCCATTGATGACAGATAAAGAATATGACGATTTATATGATGAATTATCAGCATTAGAAAAAGAAACAAATTGTGTATTAGCTGGATCACCTACAGTAAAAGTACAAGGGTATGTATTAGACGGTTTCACAAAAGTAAGACACACTAAGCCGATGCTGAGTGCAAATAAAACAAAAGAAACAAATGAAATTAAAAAATTTGTTGGTGAAAAAAGTTTTTATGGTTCTTATAAACTTGATGGACTAACGGTTGTGGTTAGATATAAGGATGGGAAATTCACTCAGGGAATAACAAGGGGAAATGGAATAGAAGGAGAAGATATTACTGAACAATGTAAGTTCATTAAAAATCTTCCTATGAACATTTCTTATAAAAAAGATTTAGAGTTACGTGGAGAATGTGTAATTTCATGGGATGAATTTAGACGAATTAATAAAGACTTAGATACACCTTATTCTCACCCGCGCAATCTGGCAGCAGGTACATTACGAAATCTTGATTTAAATATTAATATAGAGAGAAACTTATCTTTTGTAGTATTTGAGTGTGTAACAGATTTGAAGAAAGATAGTAAATCTGAAACACTAATTGATGTGTATAATATGGGGTTTGAAATTGTTCCCATCACAAAATTAAATAGTACAGTGAATCAGGTACACGATGCATTACAACCAGAGTTCTATCAATATCCTGTGGACGGAATTATTTTTGAGTTAGATAGTCGCAAATTATCTGAATCTTTAGGAGCAACTTCTCACCACGAATATTGCCGGATGGCATTAAAATGGGAAGATGAACTTTACGAAACCAAACTTAAGGATATTGAGTGGAATACCTCTAAGACTGGATTGATAAATCCAGTGGCAGTATTTGATCCCGTAGATCTTAACGGAGCCATTACCACAAGAGCAGCATTACATAATGTTTCTTATATAGAAAATTTACAGTTGGGTATTGGAGATACAATTCAAGTATATCGTGCAAATATGGTAATTCCAAAAGTACACAGCAATCTTACGATGAGTAATACATGGAAACTTCCAGATAAATGTCCTTGTTGTAGAGGAGATGTAGAAATACATAATGAAAATGGAAGCAAGACATTACATTGTACGAATCCAGATTGTAAAGCAAAATTACTAGGAAAACTTGTTCATTTTGTTAGCAAAAATGCAATTAATATAGACGGTCTTTCTGAGCAGACGTTACAGAAATTTATTGATTTAAGATGGTTAGAATCATTCAAAGACATTTATTATTTATCAGAACACAAAAACGAAATGTATAAACTTGACGGTTTTGGTAAGAAATCTGTTGATAAATTGTTAGAGAGTATTGAAAAAAGTAGAAATACAACATTGGATAGATTTATTTATGGGTTGTGTATTCCCCTGATTGGCAGAACAGCAAGTAAGGATATTGCCAACAATTTTAATTATGATTATGAACAATTTAGAAAATATGGAATAGTTACACATTACAAAGGAATTGATGGTTTTGGTGATAGTATGAATGATTCAATTCATGATTATCTAAGGAAAAATCATATGATGGTTGAAATGCTTGCAGACGAATTTACTTTTATAGTAAATGAAAAATCGGAGAACAAAGTAAATTTATCTAATAAAACATTTGTGATTACTGGTAGCTTAAATCATTATAAAAACCGTGATGAACTTGTAAGTATTATTGAACAGTTGGGAGGTAAAGTATCAGGATCAGTTAGTGCAAAAACAAATTACCTTATAAATAATGATACAGAAAGTAATTCGTCCAAAAACAAGAAAGCAAAAGAATTAGGAATACCAATTATGAGCGAAAATCAATTTGTTCAGATGATCACATCTTAAATGTAGAAGTAATATATGTAACTCGTAAACATATCAAATAAAATTCAAATTTTAATCCTGGAGGTAAAAGTGAATAAGAAGAAAATTAAGTTGTCAACGCCTGAAATGGTGGCTGATTTTATTAATGTCTGCTCAAAATATGAGTGTGATATCAATTTATATGATGGAAGAAACATTTTGGATGCCAAGTCGATCATAGGTGTTTTTGGTGTTATGCAAGGAAAAGTAATTGAAGTGCAAGCAATCAGTTCTGACGAAAGTGTTATTTCATCGTTTATCGAAGATATGAGAAAGTTTGAGGTGTAAAAGTAGAATGATAAAAGCAGATGAATATATGATTGAAACTATTAAGCACATTTTGAATGATGGCTATAAAGATGCAAATCCAAGACCACATTATGAGGATGGAACACCAGCACATACATTGTCAGTAAATGGTGTTGTTCATACATATGACATTAGCAAAAATGAGTTTCCAATTACTACATTAAGACCAATTTATTTCAAGAAAGCAATTGGCGAAATCCTTTGGATATATCAGGACGAAAGCAATAATCTTAATTTATTAAGAGATAAATATGGAGTAGATTGGTGGGATTCTTGGGAGATTGGTGATAGAACAATCGGTTCATGTTATGGAGAAACTGTCAGAAAACATAATCTCGTAAAACCTATTTTGGATGAAATAATCAATGATCCATATGGGAGAAGGCATATTATCAATTTATGGCAGAAAGAAGATTTTAAAAATCCTCACGGATTAAAACCGTGTTGCTATCAAACACAGTTCTTAGTTCGTGGAGAATATATTGATATGATTATGTATCAGCGCAGTTCTGATTGGTTGACAGCAGGTAATATTAATCAGATGCAATATGTAGCATTAATGATGATGGTAGCAAGACATTGTGGGTATAAGCCTGGAGTATTCACGCATTTTATTGCTAACCAGCAAATTTATGATAGACATGTAGATAATGCATTAGAAATGTTAAAAAGAGAACCGATAGACTGCAACCCTGTATTAGAGTTGAATCCTGATAAAAAAGATTTTTACTCAATTACGGTTGATGATTTTGTTTTAAAAGGATATGAGTCGAATAAGCCACAATTAAAATTTGAATTGGGAATTTAAAAGGAGAAGATACACATATGATTATTGTTTTACTAGGGGCTTCCGGATCAGGGAAGTCCACAATTGAAAATGAACTGGCGAAACATCATGGCTTTGAAAAGATTATTTCATACACTACTAGGCAACCAAGAGTTGGTGAAGAAAATGGTAAGGATTATTATTTTGCAGAAAATAATACATTTGCAGCAATGATTAACACTGGTGTTTTGGCTGAATATGATGAATATTCACAGGGTAGATTATATGGAACTTTGAAATCCGATTATGTAGATGGTAATAAAGTAGTCGTGCTTACACCAAACGGACTCAGACAGCTTAAACAGAGTTGTTCAAATGATAATATTTTCACTGTACTTGTAAATGCCAGTCTTGGTACAAGAGTAAAAAGGTATATTGATAGATGTGGAGTTAATCAGTTCACATTTGACGACAAGAATGAAATTGCATCAAGAGTAGAAAGAGATTTCGCAATGTTTTTAGGATTAGAGAGAGAAGTAAATCTTGTAGTTGATAATAATGAAGGAACTAATATTAATGATGTTGTAAATGAAATTTTAGAAACAGAGAAAATGTATGGAAAATAGTAGTGGAGGATACTAATGCAAAATATTTACACTGCAGGAGCAATGGAAGCATACGCAAATACAAATAAAGCAGAAAAGTGGCGAGATGATGTTAAAAAGTTCTTTAATAAATACAGTGACAATTTTAAAATTATTAATCCAACTGATTATTATACATATGGCAAGAATTATCATAAAACTGATTCAGAGGTTTTTAGATTTGATCTGCGAAAAGTTAAAAACTCAGATATCATATTAGTTAATTTAAATGATGTCAGAAAGTCAATAGGTACATGCATTGAAGTATATGAAGCGCATAAAAGTGATATTCCAGTGATTGGTTTTTTAGACGAAGAACTACCAGTAGAGGCGATGAGGGAATTAATCCATCCATGGATATATTGTTGTGTAGATAGGATAGAAACAGGGAAAGACAGTATGAACAGAGCGTGTAGATATATAAAAGAATATTACAATTAGAGGGAAGGAGATTTTAGGAATTTTAGAAATAATCAGCACAAGCCATGCGTTAGCTAAAGAACTGTTAAGTAAGCCAGATGGATTTATAACAGCTACACTTGGCGAAGAAGAATATGTAATTAGCAACATACAAAGAATTTCTACACACGCAAATATGGATGATAGTGTAACACACTGGACATTAAATTTGCGTGATGGCGGAAATGGCAATTTGAAGAGGTGATAGTAATTGATAAAAAACGAATACAAGTATAATACAAATTTTAAAAGATATGTTGATGATTTTTGTAGAATAAATAATTGCGAAGTTGAAGAGGCATTAGAAAATGAGCAGGTAAAAAGAATGTTTTGGAGATATACAGAGGTATAGATTAAATGAAAATTAGTATTAACACAATAGAAAAAGCTAAAGAATTTGTGTCTATATGTAGTAAATATCATGATGGAGACATTCTTGTTAAGCAAAATCAATATGTAGTAGATGGGAAAAGTATACTTGGAATTTTTAGTTTGAATTTAGTAGAACCTGTAAAAGTTATTATGGATTCTGAAAATGATAACTCTAAAATTGGTTTCTATAACAATATTCAGAGATGGAAGGCAGAAAATAATTATTAAATGCCTGTTTCAAAGGGCGGAAAGTAGGTGATAAAATACAATTTTTTATTAACGTAATTGGATTAGTAATTGTAGATATTAGAGCATTCGCATATATGGAAATTTATGATGAAAGTAAAATATTTGCATTGATTATATTAATGTTTGGAAACGGTATTGGTGGATGTTTATACAAATATAGTAAAAATAATCGGAGGAAATAGTTATTGACAGTACAAAAAAGAGACGGACGCAAGGTTAAATTTGATAAAGAAAAAATCAAGATAGCTGTGCTAAAAGCATTTATTGACGTTGATGGCGAAGAAACTGCTTATGCGAAAGAAAAGGCTAGAGATATTGCAAATTACATAGAATCTCTGAATAAAAGTATGACTGTGGAAGAAATTCAGGATCAGGTAGTAAATAAGCTTATGGCAAGCATAAGAAAAGATGTTGCTACAAAGTATATAGAATATAGATATAGAAGAAAACTTGTTAGAGAAAGTAATACGACAGATAAAAGTATTCTTGAATTGATTGATGGAGTAAATGATTATTGGAACTCAGAAAATTCTAATAAAAGTGCATCAGTAGTAACGACTCAGAGGGATTATTTGGCAGGTATTACAAGTACAGATATTACAAGAAGATTTTTACTTCCAGAAGATGTAGTACAAGCACATGACGAGGGGACTATTCACTTTCACGATGCAGATTATTTTGCTCAACATATGCATAATTGTTGTTTGATTAATCTTGATGATATGCTGCAAAACGGAACAGTCATAAATGGTACTTTGATTGAAAAACCTCATAGATTCTTAACAGCAATGACAATTGCAACGCAGATTATTACAGCAGTCACATCATCTCAGTATGGTGGAGCAACAATCACATTAACACACCTAGCTCCATTTGTTAGAGATAGCTATAACAGATATCTAAAAAAATATTTATCATGGGGATTTGCAGGTAAAGAATCTATTGAATGGGCAAAAAAAGATTTGCAGAAAGAAATTCAGGATGGTGTACAAACATTTCAATATCAGTTAAATTCTATGACAAATACAAACGGGCAGTCTCCATTTTTGTCGGTATTCATGTATATTGGAGAGACAAAAGAGTATAAAGAAGAACTGGCAATGATTATACATGAAATGTTAGTACAAAGAATTGAAGGATTAAAAAATGAAGTGGGTGTTTATATTACACCTGCATTTCCTAAGTTGTTATATGTATTAGAAGAAGATAATATCCATGAGGACAGTAAATATTGGTATCTTACAGAACTTGCATCAATGTGTACAGCAAAAAGGTTAGTTCCTGATTTTATGTCAGAGAAGGTAATGAAGAGATTGAAAAATGGGAATATGTATCCTGTAATGGGCTGCAGATCCGCTTTGACAGTATGGCATGATAAGAATGGTCAGCCTAAGTTTTATGGAAGATTCAATCAGGGTGTCGTTACAATCAATTTGGTAGACTTAGCACTTTCATCTGAAGGAGATTTTGATAGATTCTGGGAACTGTTTGAAGAGCGTACAGAATTATGTCATAAAGCTCTCAAGTGCCGTCATGAACGATTGGAAGGAACTTTATCTGACGCAGCCCCTATTATGTGGCAATATGGAGCATTAGCAAGGTTAAATAAACATCAGCCAATAGATGAGTTATTACATAATGGATATTCCACAATATCTCTTGGATATGCAGGTTTATATGAATGTGTAAAATATATGACTGGTAAATCACATACTGATAATGCAGAAGGAACCGTATTCGGATTGAAAATTATGAGAGCATTGAATGATAAATGCAATCAGTGGAAGAAAGAAGAACGTATTGATTATAGCTTATATGGAACACCGATTGAATCAACTACATATAAATTTGCGAAATGCTTACAGAAAAGATTTGGTGTGATTGAAGGTATAACTGATAAAAATTACATTACAAATTCTTATCATGTAAATGTCAGGGAAGAAATTGATCCGTTTACAAAACTTGAGATAGAAAGTAAGTTCCAAGAGTTAAGTCCTGGAGGAGCTATTTCTTATATTGAAAGTAGCAATATGAATGACAACATCCCTGCTTTACTGGAAGTAATGAAGTTTATATACGAAAACATCATGTATGCAGAAATAAACACAAAATCAGATTATTGCCAAATATGCGGATATGATGGAGAAATTCAGATTGTAAAAGATAATGATGAACTCATATGGGAATGTCCAAATTGTAAGAATCGTGATCAAGATAAAATGAATATAGCAAGGCGTACCTGTGGTTACATTGGTAGTCATTATTGGAACCAGGGTAGGACTCAGGAAATTGCTGAGAGATTCGTACACTTAGATGACCATGAGTATAAGGAGTGTGATTGAAATTCGATATGCACAAATTAGAAGTTTAGATTTGTCAAACGGAGAGGGCGTAGGAGTCGCCCTTTTCGTACAAGGCTGTCACTTCCATTGTCTTAACTGTTTTAACCCAGAGACGTGGGACTTTAGCGGTGGTAATGAATGGACAGAAGAAACAAAAGAAAAATTTTTTAAATTAGCGGATAGACCATATATAAAACGGATCAGTATTCTTGGGGGAGAACCTCTTGCAGAGGAAAATCTTGATGATGTCTTAGATTTAGTTAACAAAATCCGTCTTTCAAGTCCACAAAAATCTATATGGCTTTATACGGGATATAAAGTAATATCTGTAGACAGTGAATACGGTAGTATTATATTTGATAGAGATAATGAGGATATTATTAAACAATTTACTTATAAATCTGTTATTAATCATAATAAACGGATAAATATAGCATCAATGTGCGATGTAATTGTAGATGGAAGATACGTTGATTCGCAACGCAATATATCACTTTCTTATAGAGGAAGCCAAAATCAAAGGCTCATTGATGTAAAACAATCATTACAAAAAGGTGAGATAGTACTATGGCAAACATGATTATAACAAGCGAATGTGAACAATGCATTCACTCAACAATTAACGAAGAGGATAAGGCAAGAGTAAAGGTGTACTGCAATGTAAAAGACAAAACATATTATTTCGGACAATGTATTCCATGTGATTATAGAGAAATTAGGAAGAAGGAATGATGTTAGCATGAATCACTTTTCGGAAATGAGATATAAAAAGAAAAATGTAACAAAGAGTTGGTTAATATCTAATGGGTTTAGATATAATAGATTACTTAGTGATGAAGAGGTGGAGATCTATACATATAGATTTCCTGTATTGAGATATGATAAATTTACAGTTTTAGAGTGCGAATTACGTGCAGAACTAAATAGTTGTGAAATAAAGATTAATGTTTATGATTACAATACAAACAGTAAATATGCCCCATTTTATTACTGTGAATATGGGACATATAACAAATTATTGGAAGAAATACATAATAAAATTAATAAGAAACTGAAAGATTTACAAATCGAAAGGGCGAAATAGTATGAACACAGATATAGTTTTGAACTTGATTTACATATTCATGTGTCTGTTTTCATTGCTGGGTTCTTTGATTATAGTATCAGTGGCTTTAATCTTTGTGGTGCATATAATTAATGAGGTTAATCGAAACAAAACATGGAACATTAATAGAAAGATGTATAAAGTAAAATTGAATAATAACTCAAGATCGGGAGATATGTTAATGAAAAGTGAAATAATCAAGATCAAATATTTTTCGGGTAAAATTGAGAAACTGACCTATATAGACGGCAAGTCTGACTGGATCGATCTGCGGGCGGCGGAAGATGTGACGCTGCAGCAGGGAGAATTCAAGCTGATCCCGCTTGGTGTGGGGATGGAACTGCCCAAAGGCTATGAAGCGCACGTGGTACCAAGAAGTTCGACCTTTAAGAATTTCGGCATTATCCAGACGAATCATCAGGGTGTGATCGACAGCTCTTACTGCGGAGACAATGACCAGTGGTTTATGCCGGTTTACGCCCTGCGGGATACACAGATCCATATCAACGACAGAATTTGTCAGTTCCGCATTATGGAGAATCAGCCGAAGATCGTCTTTGACGAGGTGGCGCATCTGGAACATGAAGACCGCGATGGACATGGCAGTACCGGGAAGCAGTAAAATTAATATAAGGAAAGGATTGGGGTTGTATGCTGTAAGAATTTTAACAGATCAACTCCTTTTACATAATGGATGGAAGAAGAGTTGTTGAAGTATGCTATTGATAATGGTATGATTGATTTATCATACGTGCAAGAGCAAATTGAAATGAATAAGAGAAATGAATTATTAAAAAAACATCCATATAAAATATGGGAAGGAAAGGATGGCAAATGGAGAACATATTTGCCAGACGAAGAGAAAGGAAGGATACTTAAGAAACGATCTACCGAAAATGCAATTAAAGACATGATAGTAGAATATTATTTGCAGGCATCTAAAGAACAAGCAAAGAACAGTAAAGAAGAGAGTGATGAGAACCTGTTCGATGCATGTTTTGAGTCATGGAAGAAAAAGCAAATTGCTTATGGGATTTCTGGCAACACGGTATATAAATATGAATATGATTATAAACGTTTCTTTACAGGGACTGATTTTGAAAAGTTAGACGTAAGAAATGTCACGGAAGAAGATATAACCATATTTATTATTTCCAGAATTAGAGAACTTAACTTGAAAGAAAAAGCGGGAAAAGCTCTTTGGGGATATATTTCTGGAGTGTTTAGAAGTTTAAGAATTAATAAAAGGATAACAGATGATCCATGCAAATATGTTGATACGAAGTCTTTCTTTAAGTTTTATAATAAGGAAGTAAAGGCTCAAAGTGATCGAGTATTGAGTGATGTCGAAACAGAAATGATCATGGAAAGAATTGCATTAGACCATAAAGAAAAGTCATGGTATATGCCATCATATGCTGTTGAACTGGCTATATATACAGGTATGAGGGCAGGTGAGCTTGCAGGATTGAAATGGGAAAATGTTTTTATTAATGAAAGGATAATCGTTATTTCCAAATCAGAGAAATATAATGGTGTCAGTAAAGAGTACTATCTGTCATCTACAAAAACATATAAATCAAGAGAGTTCCCGATTTCAGACGAAATAATGAGATTATTCATCGGGATAAGAAAAATACAAGAAGAGTATGGATGTTATGATGGATTTGTATTTTCCACTTCAGATGGTCAAGTACACTGTAGAACCATATCTGACTGTATGAGGAATAAATGTATTCAGATAGGAATGAAACATACAAAAGGGATGAATGCAGTCAGAAGGACAGTCAACAGCAGAATGAGATGTGCTGGCGTATCGGCAACAGTGGCGGCATCATTGTTAGGACATACAGAAGAAGTTAACCAAAAGAATTATACCTACGACATTACACATATGGACTATAAGCGAGAAGTAGTTGATAAAATCAATGAAAATCTAAAAGGTAATCAAGGTAATCAAAATAACTACAAAAAGAAAATGGCCGAAATCCTTGATTTTACAAGGCTTTCAGCCAATTTAAAAACTGCCGGCGATGGGACTTGAACCCATACGTGGTTGCCCACAACAGATTTTGAGTCTGCCTCGTCTGCCATTCCGACACGCCGGCATTTCCTGCAACCGAATAATATAATAGCATATCTGTGAAAAGAAGACAAGTTTTTTCTTCATAAAAATGTAGAAAGAAGAAATTTATCGATATTAAAGCTGTACATCCGTGGGAAGTTATGATATATTTGTAAAGGATTGTTAAGAAAAGTAATATATTGTAATAATTTCGCAACAATTATCTAAAGAAGATAAAGGGGTACAACAGAAGGATGGTACAGATGAGAAAGATGAAAGTTACGGCAAAAGGATATGTGAAAGGTATGGCCGCATTGTGTACGGCGGCGGCTTTGATGTTTGCACCGGTACAGCAGGTGCAGGCGATCGGTGCGGGAAGTTCCATTGCACGGGGGATTGATGTCTCCAAACATAATCTGGCGATCGACTGGAGCCAGGTGCCTTCTTCCGGGGTGAGTTTTGCCTTTGTGAAGGCGGGCAGTACGAATTCGGGAGTGGATCCGTATTTCGATGTCAATATGCGGGGCGCCAGCGCGGCAGGACTGCGGACGGGCGTGTATCTGTATTCTTACGCGACTACCGTGGAGCAGGCGCAGAACGAGGCGGATCTTCTTATGCAGTGGATCAGTAATTATACGGTAAATTATCCGGTAGTATATGATATTGAGGACCCCTGTCACAAGAATATGTCTCAGGAGCAGCTGCAGGCGCTGATCAATACGTTTTGTTCTACGGTGGAGGCGCACGGATATTATCCGGTAGTCTACTCCAGCAAGAATATGTTCCAGAATAAGATCGGAAATATCAAATACGACAAGTGGGTGGCGCAGTATGCGGACGCCCTGCAGTATGACGGCGCTTCCTTCTGGCAGAATACGTCCCATGGCAGTGTGCCGGGGATTCCGACCAGAGTGGACATGAATTATCAGTTTAAGGATTATTCTTCTGTCATCATTGCGGACGGATTCGCGGACCGCGGGGATCAGAAGGTGTTCTATGCCAACTACAGAATGCAGCGTTTCTGCTGGGTAGGCTGGGAGGATAAGAAGTATCATCTGGATGAGAACGGCTTCGTGCAGAAGGGATGCTGGTTCGAGGATGAGACCGGCAGATATTTCCTGGCGACCAAGGACGGTCATGCGCTCCGTGAGGACGTGACGATCGAGGGCGTGGAGTATTATTTCGACGAGAATGCTGTCATGCAGAGAGGGCTTGTGACAAGGCCGGACGGCAATACCTATTATTATGACGAGAACGGTGCGCTGCAGATGGATGTGACGGTGACGATCGACGGCATAACCTATGAAGTGAACAAAGACGGTGTTGCAGCAGCCGTAGAGGCACCGGCACCGGAAGCAGCAGGAGAGCCTGCGGAAGCGGCGCCACAGCCTGAGGCGGCAGGAGAGCCTGCGGCATAGGCAGATCCTCTCTCTTTTGGTTGACACAAGGATACAGGCAGTCTATAATACAGATGTGTGATTTTTTTACATATCAATACATTTTCCAACAAGAGAGGGAGGAAATCCAATGAAGAAATTATCTGTAAAAACCGTGGTTGCGATCGGTATCGGTGCAGCGCTGTTCTTTGTACTGGGGAAGATCGCCATACCTTCACCGGTGCCGAATACGAACATCAGCCTGCAGTATGCGATCCAGACGGTATTCGCGACGCTGTTTGGTCCGATCGCCGGCCTGCTGATCGGTTTCATCGGTCATACACTGATCGATGCGACCAGTTACGGACCGTGGTGGAGCTGGATCATCGCTTCCGCGTTCGTAGGTCTTGTGGTCGGACTTGTGACCATGAAGCTGGATATCAACGAAGGCATTGACACGAAGAAGATCGTACAGTTTAATGTTGCACAGATTGTTGCGCATCTGCTGGCGTGGGGACTTGTTGCGCCCTGCCTCGACATTGCAATCTACAAGGAGCCGATCGAGAAGTTATTTGCACAGGGTCTGATGGCGGGAACTGCCAATATCGTAACAACCGGTATTGTGGGTACACTGCTGCTGGTTGCGTATGCGAAGACGGTTGTCAAGAAAGGTTCCCTGAACAAGGAGAATTAAGTTAGAAGTACAAACCAAATCCATGAAGAGCGGTCGTTGTATATGCGGCGGCTCTTTTTTGGGAGAATGAGATTTAAAGGAGTGAAGATATGGCAACCCCCGTAATTTCTTTTCAGGACTATGGATTTCAATACATGGCTCAGGCGGAGCCTACGCTGCGGCATATCAATCTGGATATCTATCCGGGGGAGAAGGTGCTGATCGCCGGTACGTCGGGCAGCGGCAAGAGCACGGTCGGCAACTGTATCAACGGCCTGATTCCTTTTGCCTATCCGGGCAAAAGCTCAGGCAGGCTTCTGGTGGACGGCAGGGAGGCCGGTGAGAGCAGTATTTTCGAGTTAAGCCATGTGGTGGGTACGGTGCTTCAGGATACGGACGGGCAGTTTATCGGCCTGACGGTGGGAGAAGATATTGCGTTTGCGGCGGAGAATGACTGTATGCCGCAGGAGGAGATGAAGCAGCTGGTCGACAGAGTGTCCGGGCTGGTGGATATCGATCATCATCTGGAGTATGCACCCTATGAGCTGTCCGGCGGCCAGAAGCAGCGGGTCAGCCTGGCCGGCGTGATGGTGGAAGCGGTCAAGGTGCTGCTGTTTGACGAGCCGTTGGCGAATCTGGATCCGGCTGCCGGACGGACGACCATTGAACTGATTGATATGGTGCATGAGCGCACGGGGGCGGCGGTGCTGATCATCGAGCACAGGCTGGAGGATGTGCTCTGGCGCAGAATGGATCGGATCATCCTTATGGATGAAGGCGCGATCGTGGCGGATCTGCCTACGGAGAAGCTGCTTGCGGGAGAACAGCTTTTGCAGCACGGTATCAGGGAGCCGCTTTATCTGACGGCTTTGGGTTTAGCCGGGGTGGAGTTGACGGAGGCGCTGCACCCTGAGCATGTGGAGAAGCTGGCGCTCACCCGGGAAGACAAGGAGAAGGTGCGCGGCTGGTATCATACGCAGAAGGCAGGAATCCGCAGGGAGCAGCATGGGCAGGAACTTTTGCGGATCACGGATCTGAAATTCGGCTATACGCCGGAAAAGGTTACGCTGCAGGATGTGAATTTCACGATCCATAAGGGCGAGATGGTCAGCATCGTGGGCCGGAACGGGGCCGGAAAGAGCACGCTGGCCAAGCTGATCTGCGGCTTCGAGCAGCCTGTTTCCGGCAGCATACTCATGGAAGGACGGGATCTGAAAGGCGATACCATCAAGGAGAGGGCGGCGCGCATCGGCTACGTCATGCAGAATCCGAATCAGATGATCTCCAAGCCCATGATCTGGGACGAGGTGGAGATGGCGCTTGTGCTGAGCGGGATGCCGAAGGAGGAGCGTACCGCAAGGGTGGAGGAGACTCTGCGCATATGCGGCCTTTATCCTTTCCGTAACTGGCCGGTCTCCGCGTTGTCTTTCGGGCAGAAGAAGCGGGTGACCATTGCCAGCATCCTTGTCCAGCGTCCTCAGGTCATCATACTGGACGAGCCTACGGCGGGACAGGATTATCATCACTACACGGAGATCATGGATTTCTTAAAAGAGCTTAACGGGAAGGGCTATACGATCCTGATGATCACCCACGACATGCACCTGATGCTGGAGTATACGAAGCGGGCGATCGTGTTCAGCGAGGGCAGGATGCTGGCGGACACGACGGCGGCCCATGTGCTGAATGACCCGCAGCTGGTGCAGGAGGCAAATTTAAAAGAAACAAGCCTTTACACGTTGAGTCTGGCATGCGGGATCGAGGAGCCGCAGGTGTTTACGGAGTGCTTCATCGGGTATGAGCAGAAGGAGGTGCGTTAGGATGGCGAAGATTGCGATCTTAAGTTATATTAAGCGGAACAGTCTCGTGCATGAGCTGACGGGTACGACGAAGCTGATCTTTTTCCTGGCATGGAGTGTGGCGTCCATGGTGACCTATGATACGCGGGTGCTGGTTTGTATGCTGTTGGTCAGCGCCGTGGTCTTTAAGATCAGCAGGATCCGGGTGCGGGATATCAGCGTCGTGCTTGGCCTGGCGGCGGTCTTTCTGCTGCTGAACAACCTGTTCGTGTATCTGTTCGCACCGGAATACGGCGTGGAGCTGTATGAGAGCCGGACGGTGCTTTTGACCATAGCGGGGCCTTATACAATTACATTGCAGCAGTTATTTTATCATCTGAATATGACCATGAAGGTAATCTGTGTGGTGCCGGTGGCGCTTCTGTTCATCGCCTGTACGGATCCCAGCGAGTTTGCGGCGTCGCTGTCGAGTATCGGTGTCAGTTACCGGATCGGCTATTCCGTCAGCCTGGCGCTGCGTTACATACCGGATGTACAGAGAGAATACCACAATATCAGCCAGGCGCAGCAGGCCCGGGGCATCGACCTGTCCGGCAAGGACAAGGTGTTTACCAGACTGAAAAATTCCGTGGCGATCCTGCTCCCGCTTGTTCTCTCCAGCCTAAACCGCATCGAGACGGTGAGCAACGCGATGGAGCTGCGGGGATTCGGCAAGAACAAAAAGCGTACCTGGTATGCCAAAAGGAAAATGCAGAGGAATGACTGGCTGGCGATCGGGTTTGTGCTGACGGTGCTGGTTGTTGATATGGTAGTGACCTTCTGGGACGGTAACAGGTTCTATAATCCGTTTGTATAGCATGTGTTATTTTTATGCGGCAGTATGAAATCTTTTGAAAGAGATAAGAATAAGAGACGGCAGGCAGAGAAAGCAGAGGGTGACAGGGATGAATTTGCTGGTGATCGGTGGCAGTTATTTCTACGGAAGAGTTTTCGTGATGGAGGCGGTGAAGGAGCATACGGTGACGGTATTAAACCGCGGGACTTATTCGATGCAGGAGTTTGGGGTGAAGGAGATCCGGGGCGACAGGCATGATGGGGCTGTACTTGCGCAGTGCAGTGAGGCCTATGATGCGGTCATAGATTTCTGCGCCTACGAAGCCGGAGACGTGGAACTGGCCGTGCGTAAGATCACCGGGCAGATCGGCCAGTACGTGCTGATCAGCACGGTGGATGCCTACGAGCGCGGAAGCGGCGTTGTGAAGACGGAGGAACATGCGCTGGAGCACAGAGCCTTTCCGGGCGAGGCGGGAGCCTATATCGCCGGCAAGGTGGCGCTGGAGGAGGAGATCGTGCGCAGCTGCGGGGAGCGTCAGATCCCGTGGACGGTGCTGCGGCCGGCAATCCTTTACGGCCCTTACAATTACGCGCCAAGAGAAGCGGCCTATATTCAGATGCTGCTGCAGAACAGGGCGCTGCCCCGGTTTGTGGATGCGGACGGCAGGTTCCAGTTCGTCTATGTAAAAGACGCGGCGCAGGCTGTACTGCGCGTGCTGGGGAATGAAAAGGCGTACAGACAGGCTTACAATCTCTGTCAGGATGAGATCGTAACTTACGACAGCTTCTTGCAGGCGCTGCGGGAGGCGGCAGAACCGGCGGCGCTGGAAGGGCTGCAGGAGATTCCCATCACGGTAGACAGCGCCATGGCGCAGCAGGTTCCGGTGCCTTTTCCGGCGAAGGAACAGGAGACAGAGCTGTGTTCCAATGAGAAAAGCCGGCGGGAGCTGGGACTTTCGTATATGACGCTGGCGGAAGGAATGGGCAGGACATACCGGGCCTTCCGCAGCGTGTTTGCGCCGTGAAAACTTGGGACTGTACAAATACCGGGAAATGGCATAAAATTGAGTGTATGGACAAAATAAGCCATCGGTCTGCGGCAGTCTGGTCCAAGCTGCAGGACTTACCGCAGCAGACAGTAAGGAAGGGTGTGGAGAAGATGAAGAGTTATATGCTGGATTTAAATTCCATCGACAGGGTGAAAGGATTTGTCAAGGCGATCGAAGTGTTTGACGGGTATTTCGATCTGGCGACAGGCAGATACGTGATCGATGCCAAGTCGATCATGGGTATTTTTTCCATGGATCTGTCGAAGCCTGTAGAATTCAGAGTTCTGGAGACTCACGAGAAGCTGTCGGCCATCGAGGCGGCGATCGCGCCGTACATAGCAAAGGAATAACGGAATCCGGGGTGGATGTCAGACGCAGGAAGAGAGCTGTCGGTATATGAGGGATCGTATACAGGCAGCTTTTGCTGCGTCACCGCCGTTGGCGTGCCGGTTATTGAGAGCCGGGTAAAGAAGAAACTTTTTACGGGTGGGTATCTGACTGCTTTTTAATCTTTTCATGCGCAATAAAACAACGAAGGAGGAGGACGGGATCCATGAAGCTGTATGTTAACAGGAAACGGGAGGTCGGGACACGCAGTCCCATGCTTTACGGGCACTTTATTGAGCATTTTCACAGGCAGATCTACGGCGGGATCTATGATCCGGATTCCCCTTTTGCAGATGAGGACGGATTGCGTACAGATGTGCTGGAAGCCATGCGGAAGATCAAAGTACCCATTCTGCGCTGGCCGGGCGGGTGCTTCGTG
>VSOD01000249.1 GCA_009774655.1 Lachnospiraceae bacterium | reverse complement strand
GTCTGTATGTAAAGCGGCTTGCCCGGATTATCCTCTATCTTCTCCCTTATGTGGCGGATATGGCTCATAACAATGTTGTAATCACCAGAGTACGGTTCCTGCCAGACAATATCATATATCTGCTCTTTACTGTATATTCTGCCCGGACTCTGCGCCAGCAAATACAGTATTTCAAATTCAATATGAGTAAGTCCAATTTCAATGTTATTTACCGTCACATTCTTTTTATCTGCATCAATTTCCAATGCTCCTATATGGAATGATGTCGCTTTTCCAAGTATATCCGAACAATCATAGCAGAAATCATCATGTATATTGTGCAGTATTCTTTCGCAAGCATCTTCTTCATTATCATTAAATGATAAAATAATCATTTTTCCCATTTATGCCACTTCTTCCTTATATCGCACCTCTCCAATCATCTTTTCTATTTCAAAGGAAAAGATGATACATATAATGTTATATACGTTGTTTACTTAAATCCATACACTGCTATTACAATACAAACATTTATTCCAATCATAATAATATGCTTTTTCCATGTCAGACTTAAATATCCAACAAATTCCCGGATAAAAGCATTTAATGTAAAATACCATTTTGTTTTTGCACCAAAACCCACACATTTTATACCCTGCCGCTTTGCGAGTATTAACGCCCTAAGCATGTGATAAGCAGTTGTGACAACTATAATTTGTGGATTCTGTTTATTTATCAGTTCCCTTGAAAACCGCAGATTCTCCTCCGTGGACACAGATTTCTGTTCCAAAATGACTTTTTCCGCACTTACGCCTTTATCAATCGCATAATCTGCCATAGCTTTACTTTCCGGAATATCCTCTCCTGAACCTTGCCCGCCAGACATGATCAGTACTGCATTTGGATTATAACGCAGCAATTCTATTCCTTTTTCAATCCGTGCTGCAAGTAACGGCGTAACCCTGCTTCCAATAATTCCTGCCCCCAGTACAATAATGTAATCTGCGTTTCTTTTCTTTTTTAAGTGAAGAAGATTGAGCACTGCGGAAAGTGAATACACTGCCAGCAACAATAATATATATACTGCTATGAAACTGATAATTTTATAGAGCATTGTACCAAAAGTATTCTTTCCTAAGTTTCCAATTACTGGAAATAGCACAAGATAAATACATAGCAGAACAGAAAACAACATCGACAACAAATTTGTCGGTTTTATTCCTTCATGTCTAATAACCCTTACTCCTTCTATAAAAAACACAAGAATCAGAATTGTCGGAAACAAAACAACACTACTCACTGCCAAAATACATATAACAATCAGTATTCCAATCACTAAATCATGTGCTGCCAGCCATTCTGAACATTGGTATAAGACCAAAAGCAGAAATACCGACAAACATATCATCATAATCAAAAATGAAGCTCCACTCCACAATGTTCTGGAGTCATACAGCATAATCCCCGCAAATATGCAGACCGAAATAAAAAATATAAGAAACGCAAACTGCCACACAACAACCCCTCATCTTTCAAAAAAGGTATTTTTCTTCTGCACGACGGTTTTTCCCTTTTCCGCCGTGCAGCAAATTTTCATAATTTATTAGCATCATAATTCATTGATTGTTGCTGTAATCGGCATGTTTCTAATCCGTTTTGCGGGTGCATATACCGCTAACGCAGCAGAAACAATATCAAATACAAGAATAATAGCAATTAAAACAATCGGCAAACTCCACTGGCTTCCAAAAAATCGTGTAACCAATTTCACATACAAAAAGCGGCTTAGGGCAATTCCGATTCCACTGCCAACGATAAGACCAGAGACAGCATAAGTAAAGGCTTCCGCACCAATCATTCGGGTAAGCTGATTCCCATCCATGCCAACCGCCCTCATAGCCCCATACTGCTTTATTCGGGCAGTTACACTCATGGAAATGCTGTTAATAATGTTAAACAGCGTAATCATGGCAATGATTGCCATAAAACTATACAACAGAAATTTTACAGCCAGATAAGTATTGGCATTTCTCTGATTACTCTGACGCTGGTCAGTAAAAATAACATTGCTTTCCGTAAGACTGTTGATTTGTTTTACTGTTTCATCCGTAGCCTTGCTGCTTAATTGTATTCCAATCATACTGTAATTCTGTTCCCCTGTCAGTCGGGCAAAGGTTTCCTGTGAACAGATCACGCTATATTCGCTGGGATACAGCCCGCTGGATATGCCACATGCAACTTCAACATCCTGTCCCGCTATCTGAATTGTGTCTCCAACTTTTATCGGATTATCTTTATTCAAAACAGTCATAACCTTGTCACTGTCCCCATAGATTTCTGACAAATCTCCCTGCACAAGACTGTCCCCTGCACAGTCAAGCAGATACTGGCTATAGGACGTTATATTGACATGATCGATTTCCTGTCTGGAAGATGTAACCGGAACATTCTCCATGTAGGAACTGCCCCAAATATGCTCTACACCTGTAATTCCGCTAATGGCATCACCCAGACGCTGATCCAGTACACGCTCATTTGCATAGCCGTTAAGGGTAATATCCGGCTGCCATGAACGCATTGTGGGGATCAGCTCATGCGCAAAATCCAACCCTACTGAAATGCAAAGAAACAGTATAATGCTGAGTGAAAAGCTGGCTGTCAATAAAAACCAGTTTTTCTTAGATGCTGTTGCATGGTGAATCCCCAATGTCCTCTCAACCTTTCTGATTTTCCGTTTTGTTGCATGCCATACAGAAAGTGCCGTATCTGCGTTTCCGGAAACCGCTGCCATCGGAGAAACCTTAGATGCATGTTTTGCAGGTGACTGCGCTGCCAGCAGGACAGTTACAATTCCAACCATCGCCCCACTGATTAGTCCAACAGGGCTGAGGGCAAATACCGGCATAGCGGCAAATTCATCGCCAATCCAAAAGCGGAGCAATGCACAAATGCCCCATTCGATTGCAGTACCTATGATTAACCCAACAGGCACAGCCGTTTTACACCAATTTAACGCTTCCAGCCGTACATACCGGATAATCTGCTGACGGCTTGCACCAATACAGCGCATCATTCCAAAGAATTTTGTCCGCTGCGCTACATTGCTGTTCATACTGCCGGAAATCATCAGTACGCCAGCCAATAATACCAAAATGAACAAGACTGCCGCTATTCCGTAAATATTATGCATAGATTCATTGCTGCTTTGTCCGGCAAGCCCCATAATTGCCGTATTTTCCGAAATATCCTCCTCCGGCAAATGGTACTGCTGTCTGATTTCCGCAATGGTACCGGATGCCTTTGACACATCCTGAAACTGAATGTAACAGACTGGATTGATTGGGATATTGTTTTGTTCCATAATCGAAATATATGCATCCCGCGTCATATAGACGGCAACCATATATGTCTGATCCCGATAATACGCTGCATCGTCCGAACCAAAACCGCATACCGTAAAATCCGTATTCCCCGAAGGTGTCTTTACTGTCACAGAATCGCCAATCTTTACATCTAACGCAAGTTTCGCATTGGAACTGAGCATAATGTCATTGTCACTCTGTGGCAGAGAGCCTTCTTCAAGGGCATTCACAAGCTCTGACAGATAAATACTGTCAGTACCATATAATGCAGCCTTTTTCTCTCCGATATAGTAAGGCTGGTCTGCATCTGCGTTAAATATTTCCGACCAGCCGACAGCGGCAACATCCGGACGCCGGCTGATTTCTTCTGCTGTGTCCTGAGAGATATTTTCCAACTGGATATGCCAGTTTCCATGCTTCTGCTTAAGCCCCTCACTTTGATTTCGAATGAACATGTCTGCCACACTGAAAATCGCAGTTACAAGCAATACGGAAATGATAATACAGAAAATCGTCATACGGTTCTGGCGTTTGCGCACCTTTCCCGAAATAGCCACAAGGCTTAAATAACTTCTCATTCCCTGCACCTCCCCATATCAGTAAGTTCTCCGTCTGAAACCTGCAGGATGCGGTCTGCCGTCTGCGCAATGCTGCGGCTGTGTGTAATCATGATGATTGTCTGCTCATATTTCTTTGACGCCTCTTTTAACAGCGCGATCACTTCACTGGTATTCTGCGAATCTAAATTTCCCGTTGGCTCATCTGCAAGTATTAAAGCCGGGCGGGTAAATAAAGCACGTCCGATTGCCACCCTCTGCTGCTGCCCGCCGGATAACTGGCTTGGTAAGTGATTACGACGTTCCTTCAAATTCAATATATCCAGTAAGTCCTCCAAATATTTTCTGTTTGGCTTCTGGTAATCCAAAAGTACCGGAAAGATAATATTCTGCTCCACCGTCAGTTCGGGAACAAGGTTAAATGCCTGAAAGATAAATCCAATGTTCCGGCGGCGGAACACAGTAAGATGCCTTTCTTTCATGGAAAACGTATCTTTTCCATCAATCATCACTTTGCCGGAAGTAGGCACATCCAATGCGCCCAGCATATTAAGCAGCGTACTTTTGCCGGAACCGGATTCTCCTACTACCGCAACAAATTCTCCTTTCGGAACTGAAAAACTGACATTTTTCAAAGCACGGACAGCGGTTTCCCCTGCCCCATAAGTTTTTGAAATTCCTTTCACTTCCAATAAATTCATGTTATGCCTCCTGTTACTTTTTTGATCTGATAAAGTCATGGGTGTTATCCCTCCTTCAGCAAGAAGTATAACACCCAATCCTTACTCTGATATTTCTCTAAACCGACAATTCTGTAATGTTCTCCTCAGAAATAAACAAATTTCTTACAATTTTGTAGTTTCTAATATAGTTATCATAAAAACACTCCCTTTTCCCAAAACACTGTCTACCTTAATATTACCGCCATGCAGTTCAACAATCGTCTTTGACAGCGGCAGTCCAAGCCCAAGCCCCTGTGTATCTTTTGAAAAGCGACTACGGTAAAAACGCTTAAAAATATGATAAATATCTTCGGAATGAATACCGCACCCATTATCTTTCACTACAATCTGTAACATATCCGTCATCCGTTTCCATCCAATAAAGATACGCTTTCCTGCATTCGTATGGTCAAAAGCATTTTTTACAAGGTTGCTGACCGCTTCCATCATCCATTCACGGTCACAAAAAAGCATAATATCATCATCTCCGGAAAGGATAAGCTCTTTCTCCTCCTGTTTTGCACGATATGCAAAATGCTGTTCAATGTCATGCATTATGTCGGATACATTTTCAAAATTTCTCTCCAGTATAATCGTTCCGGCATCCAGTCTGGTAATTTTCAGCAGATTTTGTACCAATGATTCAATGCGGTCAAGCTCCTGCTCTGACAAAACGGTAAACTCTTTTAAGTCCGGAAGATTCTCTGTTTCACTCTGTAAAATACCATTATAAATATTAAGAGCGGCAAGCGGCGTTTTCAACTGGTGTGAAATATCCGATATGGTATCCTTCAAAAATTCCTTTGCCCGAAGTTCGCTTTCCGTATGTGCGTTCAATACCGCCACTAATGTATTAACCGAATGGAAAAGCCTGTACATTTCACCCTCGTCATCACATTCAATACGGGCATCCGTATTTCCCGTAAGGTACTCATCTATTTCTGTCACTGCTGTTTCCATGATTTTATACTGCTTATGAAAGTAACAAAAGCAGAGAAACAAAATCCCACATCCTATAAACAGAGAAAGAATAAGGAGTACAAGTGGGTAATTTCCGTGAAATTTCCACAATATAACCTGTGACAGAATCGTGTTGCAAAATAGCAATAGAGATACTCCTATAAACAGTATCTTAATATCTTTGTTTGTAAATATTCTCATAAAAACCCCATCAAATAATATTCCATTTATATCCCATACGTCTTACGGTCAAAATCATTTGCGGATCGCTGGGATTGTCCTCAATTTTTGTTCGCAGTCTGCGGATATAGACATTCAATGTATTGTTATCAATATAATTTCCTTCATTGTCCCACAGGTTTTCTAAAATCTGTTCTTTAGAAAGCACCGTACCCGGATTGTTCATAAACAGGCATAACAGTTTATACTCTCCTGCCGTCAAATCCAAAAGCTCTCCATTTTTATAAACCTTTCCTTGTGTCAAAAGAGCTTTTAAGCCATTAGAAACAATTTCTGTATCTGTCTGCCCAAAATCACCCGCACGTCTTAACAACGCATTTATCCGGGATAATAGCACTCCCAATTTAAAAGGCTTTGTAATATAGTCATCACCGCCCATATCCAGTCCCATAATAATATTGACTTCCTCATCCGATGCCGTCAGAAAAATAATGGGTACTTTTGAAGTCTGGCGGACTTTTTCGCATATTTCAAAACCAGAACCGTCAGGAAGTGAAACATCTAAGATTAACAAGTCATATTTACCCTCTGCCCAAACA
>VSOD01000248.1 GCA_009774655.1 Lachnospiraceae bacterium | reverse complement strand
TATGACCGCTGCTATTTTTTCACGGTATCCAGATGCAGCTATTAGCCTGCTGCCCTCTGGTGCAGGCTCGCCATGCCCGCTACCAAACCGCCTAACCGTAATTGAAACGGTATCTCACGCTTAAAACGTGCGCTCTAACCATTGAGCTATAGGCGTTTCTTTTATGCACTTTTCAGATAATTTAAAATATGTGCTATTATATCTACCGTCCAGCCATTCCCTATGGCTTTGTATCTTGCCTGCGTGTCTATACCCTCTGTAAAATTATCCGGCAGCGTCTGTAGCCGCTCTATCTCTACTGGTGTCATTTTTCTAAAACTGTAATACCCGTCTGCAAGGTTAATTTTATACTCTTTTGTAATTTCCTCTTTTTCCCTGTTTTTATGGGTAAGTCTTATTTTCCTGCCTTTTACCTCTTCGCCGCCCGCATCTAATTCAGCTACCATAGTCCTTTGTGAACGCTCCAAACTATTCCAAAGTACCGCCCCGCCGTATGATGTTGTTAAGCAGTACGCCTTTTTTTGATATGCTATCCCACTTTCCAAAATATCTTGTATTTCTATCATTCTGTCCTTTGGCTGCTTAACTCCTGGTATGTTGGTCCAGTAACATCTTTTTCTGTTCTGTGCAGATACAAGGGCGCTGTCAATAGTTATAGGCTGCACTCCTAACGCTTTTGATATTTCTTCTTTTATTTCATCTGAAATAGAATTATTGTTTTCATACAGAAAATATCTGCATCCGCTTTCTTCCAACGCCCTTACATACTGCCTAAACAGCTCAAATCCTATCCCCTCTGATGTTGTTTCTCTATTCCCCCATCTGCTTTTTGCTATACTCCAATATGTACACGGGCTGCCGCCTATCAACAAATCAAAGCCTTTGTATTGTGTAAAATCAGCCTTGAATACGTCCCCGTTATACTCGTCCTGCGGGTAATTCTTCTTAGCCACAAAATTAGCCTTTTCGTCAATCTCATAGCTTACATACCTTTCTACCTCAATTCCTGCCCTTTCTAAAGCCACCCTGCCGCAGCTTATCCCGTTAAACGGACTTAACACTTTTAATTTTTTCATGTGTCCACGTCTGGACACGACTAGCCGCAAATCCTTTAAAGGTTGTCCTTTTTCCTTTCCTTTTTATTTATGGTGTCTAGCACCAAAACCGCCCTGCTGGAATTGAACCAGCATCCCGCTATAGGCTTGTACTGCTATAGTCAGTTTCAAGCTCGGTATTCTGCCATTAAATTAAGGGCGGTTTGTTTTATAATGTTGCCTGCGCTGCGTCTGCCGTATATGTGTGCTGATCTGTTCCGCTGCGGTTAATCTCCTTATAAATTGTGTCCCTATGTGTTCCCACTGCTGCCGCAATCTCTACTATGCTGTCGCCAGCCTTAAGCATCTTTTCTATTGTCCGTCTGTCCTCATAGCGCAATCTCTTGTACTTCCTTGCCATTGTCCCTGCTCCTTTCTATGCGGGCGGCTCTCGCCGCCCTTTGTTCTATCACATTGCCACTCTTTCAAGTTTTAGTGTAAATGTCCCGTCCTTATTATCTTTTGCCTTGCTTTTATAGCCCCAGCTCGTCCACCAGCAGCCCTGCGGTGAGTTTCCTCTTTCATACGTTCCATACGTCCACTCAATAGGCTTTGCTGTTACGGTTTTCTTTTCTTTGTTGTACCTTATTGCCTCTGCCTCAAAATAAGTGTATCCGTATGCGTTTTCAGCCGTCACAACTCTAATTTTGTCTAACTTCTTTGCGGCTGCCTCTTCCTTTTCAATCCTCGCCTCACGCTCCATTTTCTTTGCTGTCGGTTTTATCATTTCGCAGAATGTGTATTTATCCATATTCAGTGCCATATACATAGGCTCTATTATTTCGTCGTACTGCTTGTAGCTGATTTCGCACCCGCTGATTTTTTCAAATTCTTCATACATCATAGTTACTTACCTCTCTTTCGTCGTAAAAAAATAAGCGTGCTAGAGTTTCTACACTCTGCACGCTTTCCCTTTTCTCTGCTGTTTCAATAAAAAAAGAAATTCGGCAGAGGCTTTAATACCTCTTGTCGAATTTCATTCTAAAACTTATCTTTTTGATGCTGTTTTTATAGTTTATTTTTTATAAATTATTTTTTTATAGATAAGACGGACTGCCGGCTTATATCCAAATGTACTGTCTGACAGTTATTCGTCAGCGGATCACGCTTTTCATAAGAGAAGAGAACAGCGCGCGGCGTATCAAAAATGGACGTAAATACTTCAACATGCAGAATTTTCGTCAAATCCCGGTAACCGGAATCTGCCAGTTGTGGAAAGAGTTCATGAGCCTCCGCTTCCCGATGCAGGATCCCGTGTATGATATCTTTCCATGTTTCCAGAGAGGCCGCGAAGGAGGGGCGGTTTTTTACGTGTTCCCGCAGGTATAAGTCGTAGGTGACATACTCTGTGAGAAGTGAGATCTGTCTGGATTTTTCATAAGCCTCTATCTGTTCTTTGTTCTCTATGCAGGCAGCTCCAAATGCCAGTATGGTCTCGTATTTCTTTAGCCGGGAGGACTGTATGCCGAACAGAGCATGTTCCTCATACCAGTGGGCAAGACTTTCATACATGGCAAAGGGCGTGTCAAAATGACCGCACAGAAATGCCAGCGTATGCGCAAACTGTCCGCTGTTATAGTAGATTTCCAGCACCTCTTCCACCTGTTTCAAGCGGCAGATATCCTCATAGGAAAGCCATTTCGTGGACAGCACTTCGTAGGGCGGCAGACCGGTATATACAAGATCATACTGCAGGGAGCGTCGTTCCATGGCGGATCCTTTCAGTACTTTCAGGAAACCCAGCTGGAGCTGCTGAGGCTGCAGGGCATAGACGTCATTGAAGGAATTTCGGAATGTGCACAGATCCTCAAAAGGAAGCCCTGCGATCAGATCCAGATGAATATGGATATTATGCCAGCGGGAAATCTGTCTGACCACGTCAGCCACTTTCGCGAAATCCATTTTCCGGTCAATGGCAGCGATGGTTTCCGGGCATGTTGATTGAATGCCGATCTCCAGCTGCACGGCTCCGGGGCGAAGTTGTCTCAATACTGCAAAATATTCCTCGTCAAGCAGGTCTGCGGCGATCTCAAAATGAAAATTGGTAATGCCGTTATCGTGTTCGAGAATATGCCGCAGAACAGGCAGCGCATGGTCTTTCTTACAGTTAAAAGTACGGTCTGTAAATTTAACCTGCGGTACTTTTTGTTCGAGAAAGAAATCCAGCTCCCGGCAGACGCGTTCGACAGGGAGGAAGTCCATGGTTTTGTCGATGGAAGAAAGACAATAGCTGCAGGAGAAGGGACAGCCTCTGCTGCTTTCATAATAGATGATACGATTTGTAAAGTCTGCCAGGTCTTTTTCCCGTTGGATATCATTGTCTGCATTGTCTGTTCCGGCATCTTTGGTATTGCTGGTGTGTCCGGTTGTTGTATCCCTGGCTTCATATCCGCCATACCAGAAGGGAATTTCATTAAGGGAAAGCCTGACCGTATTGGTTTGATTGAGAATGGCGGGCAGACTGTCGGCTGTTCCATTTACATAAGAAGATACCAGATAAGAGAAAGAACCTTCCCCGGGACCTGTCATAATGCCGCGCAGCTGCCATCTGTCGATCATTTCCTGTGCGTTGTAGGAGACCTCCGGCCCGCCGGCCCAGAAATCGGTCTTTGGCAGTATTTTGTGCAGATCGGGAATAACGGCATCCAGTATAGTCCGGTTCCAGATATAACAGGAGAAGGCGGCCACATCGGGCTGCTTTTTATAAATGTCCTGTAAAAGATAAGAAGGTGACTGGTTGATCGTAAATTCGATGATATCTACATAAGAATTGTAGATGCCTGTACATGCTTTCAGAGAAAAAACAGCAGGATTGGAATGGATATATCTGGCATTGACAGCGATCAGTAAAATTTTCATGATTATCCGTTAACCTCTACATTTTCCCGGTATAACCCACAATAAGCAGGGTAACGGTACTTATCGTGGATGATACCGGACATACCATGGTTCAGTGTACAAATTGTTTCAATACCGCTATAAAGATATCCATATCGAGGGGTTTTGCGATATGGGCATTCATGCCGTTTTTCAGGGCCGCTTCTTTATCTTCTTCCATGGCATTGGCTGTCATGGCGATAATGGGCAGAGTCTTGACGTCATTTCGCGGCATGTTGCGGATTGTGCGGGTTGCCTCGTAACCGTTCATAACGGGCATCTGGATATCCATCAGGATCACGTCGTAGTAGTTTTCTTCGGCCTTTTCCATCATGGCTACGGCATCCGTTCCGTCAGGAGCGGATTCAACCGTGAAACCTGCTTCGGTCAGGATCATCTCCGCAATTTCCCGGTTCAGTTCGATATCTTCCACCAGAAGGACGCGTTTGCCGCTGAAATCTGCCAGAGTCCAGGCGGCGGCTTCCTCATTCCTGCCGGCCGGGTTGCTGGCTGCCAGCAGCGCGGATTTTAAGTCTGACATAAAGAGCGGTTTCGCGCAGAAAGCGGAAATATTGGCTGTTCTGGCATCCTCCTCGATATCGGACCAGTCGTAGGCGGTAAGAATGATAATGGAAACATCTTCTCCGGCTATGCTGCGGATCTGTCTGGCCGTCTCGATACCGCTCATCTCCGGCATCTGCCAGTCTACAATATAAATCCGGAAGGAATCTTCTTCCTCCAGCGCCGTCCGGGCGCGGTAGGCGGCCTCTCTGCCGGAGGTAGTCCATTCGGCGCGCATACCAAGCTGTTTGAGCATTTTCGTGACGCTGTCACAGACGTTAAAGTCGTCGTCCACTACCATGACGCGAAGTCCGTTCAGCTCCTTAAGCTGTTCCGCGTTTTTCTCTACATCCTGCAGCTTTAAGGTGAGTTCCACGGTAAAGGCGCTTCCTTTTCCCGGTTCGCTTTCCACGGAAATGGTGCCGTTCATCATTTCCACGATATTCTTCGTGATCGCCATGCCAAGGCCTGTGCCCTGAATGCCGGAGCGGGTCACGGTAGTCTCCCGCTCGAAAGGCTCGAAGATATGCCGTACAAAATCTTCTGACATGCCGATACCGGAATCCCGGATGATAAAGGCATATTCCCCGTATCCGTGGCGGAAGGTGGTCTTCTGCTGAATACGGAAGGAAATAGTGCCGCCGGCCGGAGTATACTTTACGGAGTTACTCAAAAGATTGATGAATACCTGATTTAATTTCAGAGCGTCCGCGATCACATCTTCATTGACTACTTCGAAGGTATCAATGAACAGCTCCAGCTGTTTTGCCTTGACCTGCGGCTGGATGATATTGACCAGATTGTGCATCAGCTCGGAAATATTGCACTCCTGTTCTTTGATCTGTACCTTGCCGCTCTCGATACGGCTCATGTCAAGAATATCGTTGATCAGGCTCAACAGATGATTGCTGGAAGAAAGAACCTTCTGCAGACAATCCCTGACCTGCTCTTTGTTGTCGATATGGTTGACGGCGATGGTGGCAAAGCCGATGATCGCATTCATCGGCGTGCGGATATCGTGGGACATGTTGGAAAGGAAAGTGCTCTTGGCCTTGTTGGCATGCTGCGCCTGCATCAGGGCATCCTGCAGTGCCTGCGTCTGCTCCTTCTGTTCCCGCACCTGCTCGGTGATCTCTTTAGAGACTACCATTACCATGATTTCATCCGTATCGTCAGCCCGCGTCATGATAAAGGATTGACGGACGCACATCGGATGGTCGGCATAAGCCTGTCCCCAGTAATCTACGTCAACCTGGGCGTCGCCTTCTTCGAAGCGATGCCGCAGATATTCCAGGTTTACCATAGCAGTGTATTCTTCTAAAGATTCCTCCAGGACGAATTCCTTCCATTTATTAAAACATGCGGAAGCGCTGCAGGGCGCTTTGAGTCCTACCCGCTCGAGCAGGGAGATCTGCTGTCCGTCAACCGTGCGGACAATATCATTTTCAATTAAGTCTTTGGTCAGATTGAATTCAAAAGTGCAGAATGCATTGGAAGTAATGGCGATCCGGTACTGTCTTTCTTTCCGATTCAAAAGGGAATGGACGTCGTTGATCCGGTATCCAAGTTCATAGTTCTCCTGCTCCAGCATTTTCTTCTCCCGTCTGGCACGGAAGAGCAGCAGGATCACATAGATGACAAAGAGGATCAGCAGCATGACTTCCAGGCGGATACCGACGAGATTTTCATCCCGGATCATGCGCTGGGTGATATTTTTTGGAAAAGTCTGCAGAAGGACAAAGTCATGGCTGGGCAGATAGGTAACGCAGAGATTGTCGGTCAGACTGTCGGAATCACAAAGATAAGCTCCCTCGCCGCCGTTTGCAAAGATCTCCCGGGCGCCGGACGCCGCAGCTTCATTGATAAAATTTGTTTCCAGCATAAGATAGGTAAGATTTGCTTGATA
>VSOD01000247.1 GCA_009774655.1 Lachnospiraceae bacterium | reverse complement strand
TGCAGCGTCTTAAAAGTACCAAGGCTTTTTCTGTAGTTCTCGTCCTCATAAAAATATTCAATCCACAGATCAAGATAGATACCTTCGTTATTCCCATAGGCAAGATTACTCCGCAGGTCAAATTCACAGTTTGTGATTGGCAGCACATTTCTTGCTGCAAGTCCATAGTCCAGAATATCGGGCATCCTGTTCTTTTCTTTCAGGATTATCTCTATCCTGTTGAACAATTCATCCGTAGTCATTGGTCTTCTCATCATATAAAATCCTCCTCGTAAATAAAAGAATCCCTGTACCGCAAAAGATACAGGGAAATCATATAGTGTTATGATTATAATATATAGCTGTGGATACCCAACATTCGACATTGCCATGCCAAAAATAAAGAACTCTCCACTGTAGGAATGTTCCTTATTTGTCTTAGGATTCTCCTTATTGTATTCTATCATCTTAATTCTAATAATTCTTCTCATTTCTATACTTCAAAGTACTTATGTCCCACGAAAGTTTAAAATGGAGAAAAATCTACTATTTTTATTACCAGAATATTACCAAAAATAAAATCGAATGCTGGAAACCCGCATAAATACAGGCTTCCAGCATTTCTGTCGTCTACTCGAACTCTATCGTCGCCGGCGGCTTCGGACTCATATCATAGCAAACCCGGTTCACATTCCCAACTTCCTCCAGAATCCTCCCGGTAATTTTCTCCAGCACATCCCAGTCAACCTTCTCAATCGACGCCGTCATCGCGTCTATCGTGTTGATGGCACGAATGATCACCATATACTCAAACACTCTGGCATTATTCTTCATTCCCACCGACTTAAAGTCCGGAACCACGGTAAAATACTGCCAAACCTTCTTATCCAGTCCCGCCTTCGCGAATTCCTCCCGCAGGATCGCATCCGACTCCCTGACCGCCTCCAGCCTGTCTCTGGTGATCGCCCCCAGGCATCTCACACCGAGTCCCGGTCCCGGGAACGGCTGTCTGTATACCATATCATGGGGCAGACCCAATTCCACACCGCAGGCGCGCACTTCGTCTTTGAAAAGCTGTTTCAGCGGCTCTACCAGCTCGAACTTCAGATCCTCCGGCAAACCACCTACATTGTGATGGGATTTTACCATCTTCGCCGTCTTCGTGCCGCTCTCGATGATATCCGGATAAATGGTTCCCTGCCCCAGGAAATCAATACCTTCCAGTTTCCTTGCTTCCTCCTCAAACACACGAATGAACTCGCCGCCGATGATCTTCCGCTTCTGCTCCGGATCTGCCACGTTTTCCAGTTTCCCCAGGAAGCGCTCGGAGGCATCCACATAGATCAGGTTTGCGTGAAGCTCTTCGCGAAACACTTTGACTACGCTTTCGGATTCGTTCTTACGCATCAGACCATGGTTGACATGCACGCACACCAGCTGCTGCCCGATAGCCTTGATCAGCATCGCCGCCACCACGGAAGAATCCACGCCGCCCGACAATGCCAGCAGTACTTTTCTATCGCCTACCTGCTGCCTGATCAGCTCCACCTGATCCTCGATAAAATTCTTCATATTCCAGTTGGCTTCTGCGCCGCACTCCTCGAAGATAAATTTCTTCAAAGTTTCCTGATCCGGAAGACTGCTCAACTTTTTCCCGCATTCAGACTGCGGATAATCTATAGAAAGCATAGGAATTCCCAGATTGTAGAGCTCAGGGCTGATTTCCACTTCCTGCCCATCCACAACACGGTTTTCCCCGCCGTTTAATACAATACCTTTTACATTCTGTAAAGCCTTTACTTCATCTACGGTAATATCATGCGGGTGAATCTCACTGTATACCCCCAGGTCACGGATATCCCGGGCAATCACGGTATTCTGCGTACTGCCCAGATCCAAAATTACGATCAGATCTTGTTTCATAAAAACAGCCTCCTTATCCTTCCTCTTGCCTTTTGTTGTCTTTTCTCCTGTCGCATAAATTGAACTGTTACTTTTTCTTTGATAAGTATTATATAGTAACTCACAACTCTCGGTCAAGCTGTCATATCACATCCGCTGAAAAGGCGCTCTCACATAGTATTAAAAACTATCAAAAACAGTTTTTATAATTCAAAACGATTGCATTTCATATCCAAACGTAGTATTCTATATAGCAGCCATAGTAAACTATAGTAAACGAAATTTCTAATGTCGTTAACTATACATAACGGCATTCCAAAATGGCTGACATGGAATCCCACAGCTTTAAGAAACTCCGCAAAGAGACTGAAAGCTCCATAAAACTCCCGGAGCACCCCAAAGATTCCTCTGATTCCATGTTCCATGCCAATTCCCGAAAAACCGCACCGCCCCACACCAAGGGCCTGCGCTATCCTGCAAGCAAAGAAGGTTTCAGAACATGACAGAAGCATTTCATATTATCAGCGACGGTTCCTGCGATCTGCCGACAGATCTTGTACAGGAAAAGAACATCACCGTAGTACCGTTTTACGTATCCTTCGACGATACACATTATTTTAAGGAAAATGTAGAGATCGGCATCCGTGACTTCTATCAGCAGATGGTAGAGAAAAAGGGCGTATACCCCAAGTCCTCCATGCCTTCCATTCAGGATTATGAGGAGGCTTTCCTGCCCTTTGCCGAGGCCGGCACGCCGGTGATCTGCATCTGTATCACCACAAAATTCAGCGGTTCCATGCAGTCCGCTCTCAACGCAAAGGCCCTTATTCTGGAGAAATATCCACAGGCACAGATTACCGTCATCGACGCCACTATCAATACCGTCCTGCAGGGGCAGTATGTTCTGGAGGCGGCAGCACTCCGGGATCACGGCGTCAGTTATCAGGACGCTATTGTGAGGCTGGAAGAGATCAAAAGTACCGGAAGAATCTTTTTTACAGTGGGAAACATGGAATACTTAAAACACGGCGGGCGCATCGGCAAGGTAGCCGCTCTTGCAGGCGGCGCACTGGATATCCGTCCTGTGATCACATTAAAACACGGCGAAATCTTCCCCTCCGGTATCGACAGGGGAAGAAAACGCACCACCAGAAAAGCGCTGAACCTGCTGTTGGAATATCTGCAGGAAAGCAGGCTGGGAATTGAATGTTACAGTCTTGCAGTGGGCTATGGCTATGATCAGGAAGAAGGTCTGGCCTTCCGCGACCAGGCCCTGTCCGTCCTACAGGAAAAGGGCTATGCCATCACCGAAATGCCCGTTTACCAGATCGGGGCGACGATCGGCGTGCATACCGGCCCATACCCGTTGGGCTTCGGCATCATCGAGCGCGGTATTCACGATTAACCCGCTCTTTTCAGGACCAGTGACTGCATGGCCCAACCACGGACAGCGCAACAGATAGGTCACCCCGCCCACGCGTTCCCCCGATTTGCCCGGTCAGGCAAACGGCAAATGGCCTGTCCTTGAACTTACGCTACGAAAATACACACGCTGCGTGCTCCCACCGTAACCTTATTCTCCGGCAGTCTGTTCATGCCCTGCTGACCCGGTATATAGTGAGGCAGGTATCTGCCGCTGGTGTCCGCCGCCACGTACCAGACTTTTCCACCCTGCAGGGACGGCAGCCAGAATTCCTGATCCTCCCAGAAAACATTGACCGCCAGGCAGACGATATCGTCATGACCGTTGCCCCGGTCATCCACCTCTATCCTGCCGGCATAGATCACACGCAGCACCTTCGTCTCGGCATCGGCTCCCATCACCTGAATCTCCGGAAAACCGCACCAGCTGTTACCCGCAAATTTACGCAGCACCGGATGTGCTTTTCTGAATGCCGCCATATATTTGCACAATTCGAAGTGCGCTCTGTTTTTCTCCAAATCTTTCCAGTCCAGCCACGAAATCTCATTGTCCTGACAGTAGGCATTGTTATTGCCGAACTGGGAATTCAAAAACTCATCGCCGGAAAAGAACATAGGCGTTCCGCGGCTGCACATCAACACGGCAAAGGCATTCATTGCCAGCCGCCTGCGCAGCGTGAGAATCCCTTCATCTGCCGTATCCCCTTCCGCACCGCAGTTCCAGCTGCGATTATCGTCACATCCATCCGTATTGCCCCAGCCGTTGGCCTCATTATGCTTTTCGTTGTAGGAATACAGATCCCAAAGAGTAAAGCCGTCATGACAGGTCAGGAAATTCACGGACGCATTGTTCCCTCTCCATTCCGGATTATAGATATCCTGGGAACCGGTAATTCTGCGCGCAGCAACCTCCCACATGCCAAAATCCCCTTTCAGGAAATTGCGCATATCATCCCGATATCTGCCATTCCATTCCGCCCAGCGGCTCCAGGAGGGGAAACTGCCCACCTGATAGAGGCCGCCCGCATCCCACGCCTCGGCGATCAGCTTCACATTCCCCAGGATCGGATCGAAAGCCAGACTCTGCAAAAGCGGCGGCTTACTCATAGGTGAACCGTCCTCATTCCGCCCCAGAATGGTGGCAAGATCGAAGCGGAAACCGTCCACATGATAGGCCGTCGTCCAGTAGCGCAGGCATTCCAGAATCATCTGATGCACGATGGGATGGTTGCAGTTTAAGGTATTGCCGCAGCCGCTGAAATTATAGTAATTCCCGTCCGGTGTCAGCATATAGTAAATGTTATTGTCAAATCCTTTGAAGGAAAAGCAGGGTCCGCGCTCATCTCCCTCCGCCGTGTGATTAAATACCACATCCAGAATGCACTCAATTCCGTTTTCATGAAGAGCGCTGATCAGCTCCTTCAATTCCGTTCCTTCCTTATTATATTCCACCTTTGCCGTGTAGCTGGTGTTGGGTGCAAAGAAGCAGACTGTGTTGTATCCCCAGTAATTCATCACCGGTTTGTTGTCCACTACCCGATAGTCCCGCATCTCGTCAAACTCAAAGATCGGCATCAGCTCCACCGCATTGATTCCCAGCTCTTTTAAATAAGGAATCTTCTCTCTGAGTCCCGCAAAAGTGCCCGGATGCGCAACCCCGGAGGAGTCATGCTTCGTAAAACCCCTCACATGCATCTCATAGATGATCAGGTCTTCCATGGGAATCAGGGGTTGTCCGGAATCTTTCCAGTCGAAATCGTCCTTCACCACTCTTGCCCGGTAAACATCCCCTTCCATCTGCGGTATGCCCCACAGCCGCTGTCCCGCCACTGCCTTGGCATAGATATCCAGAAGTGTATTATTCTTGTTGAACAAAAGCCCTTCCTTCGGATCATATGGCCCATCCATCCTGTAGGCATACTCAAAGTCATGTACATTCAGTCCGAATACGATCATGGAATATACTTTCCCGATCTTATAATTCTCCGGAAACTTCAACACGGCATAGGGCTCCGCCTCCATACGCTTGAACAAAAGCAGTTCGCAGGACGTAGCGCCGTAAGAGTACACCGTAAAATTCACCCCGCATGGAATTGCGGTGGCCCCGTTCACCTCATACATGCCGGGCCGAACCTCAAATCCGTTAATCACATCCATCGGCTCCATATGAATCCTGCTGATCGGCGCCTCAAGTAATCCCTTCGTTTCCATTAGTCATTCCCCCTGTCGTTATTTTTCACAAATATTCTTTTCTATTTTACCAAAAATATGCCATTTTATCCACATATTTTCATTAATAAAAATTTTTAATCTATAGTTAACGACATTAGAAATTTCATTTTCGGCCTTGCAGGAGCTGACGTATATGGCTCCTTCAAGAGCCGGAAACAGAAATTTGTTATGTCGTTTACTATAATTACAGGATAAAAAGAATAGCTGTGTAGATACCTTTATGATATGATATTTAACAGAAGACTCTGAAATGCAGCCAAAAAAGCCTCCCAATGACAGGGGGAGACAGGAGATCATAACTATGAAAAAGATAATAGCCGGGATAGGATTTGAAATTACAGGCGTAATAATGGTATTATTTTCGACTTTGATCGCAAGTATGAGTCTGGAAAATACTAGTGAGTGGAATACCCAGCTGGGCAGATATTGGCAGACGGTATATAATCTGGGTTTGATCCCGATACAGATCACAGGAATCGTGCTGTTGATCGCCGGCATCGGATTTTCCCTGTGGGGCGCACTTACAAAATCATGAGAGGCCGCAATGGCCTCTCTGTAAGTTCTGTTTTTCCTTAAATCAGTCTTTTGGTTTCCTGTGTTCACGGATATAAATATTGCATACCTGTATGATCTTAATCCCGACATAAATAAGAAAAATACTCACCAAGGTCACTGCTGCTAAAGATATTATTTTTTGTATGTATGTGTATTTATCACGTCCATTATTTTCTCCTGCCTTTCTTCTCTTATTCTGTTTCCCAAATCTTCTCAAAGAAAGTCATCATAAACTGCACTGAACGAGGGAATTTCCAAAAGCTCCATGCCCCGCTCTTGTCCAGGGGCACACCCGATTATCCTCTAAGGGCAATTTTCCCTATCCTCGCCCCATTTTTCCCAAAAATAACACAG